>NZ_DBHIHF010000002.1:0-150452 GCF_057248925.1 Stomatobaculum sp. | reverse complement strand
CGAACCTCCTGGTGTTGTGTTGTGTGGTAACTTCATCATACCACGAGTTCGTCATAGGCTCTTTTTTATTGTCCTAGTTCATCTTACAATCATCCCAATAAAAAGTATTTCAAAAAAGCAATTGACAGCAAGAGACAAAACGGGTATACTCTCTTTGTTCTTGTGATTGGGCTATCGCCAAATGGTAAGGCAACGGACTCTGACTCCGTCATTGTGAAGGTTCGAATCCTTCTAGCCCAGCGAGTAAAACCGAGCCGTCCGGCTCGGTTTTTTTGTATCTGTTATTTTGACCGATATGTGGCTATGATTGAGACAGTGCGTTGTTTCAGGACGTTGGATATTCGGATTTGATGATTCGCCGAGAGGCGATTTTGGAAAGGCGGTAGGGCATGAAGTACTTAAAACTTGGCGTGATGCAGACTTTGGTGATTGAGAGACAAAAGGAGTTCGGTGTCTTTCTCCGCGCGGCAGCGGACACGGTGGGGGAGGAGACCGTGCTGCTCCCGAAGAAGCAGCTGCCTGCGGGGGCGGCGCAGGGCACGGCGCTCGAAGTTTTCTTATACAAAGACAGCTCGGACCGCCTGATTGCGACGACGCGCCGCCCCCTGCTCACGGTCGGCGAAGTCGGAAAGCTTGAGATTCGGGAGATCACGAAAATCGGCGCGTTTCTCGACATGGGGCTCGAGCGCGATGTGCTGCTTCCGTTCCGGGAGCGGGTCGGGGAGATTAAGCCCGGCATGCAGGTGCTGGTCGCGCTCTATGTCGACAAGAGCGACCGTCTTGCCGCGACCATGCGGGTGTACCGTCATTTGAGAGCGGCGGAGGGAGTCGCGAAAGAACAGGTGGTGCGCGGCACAGTCTACGAGCTCGGCGAGCCGGGCATTTATGTTGCGGTCGATGACAAGTATTTCGGCATGATCCCGAAGTCCGAGGCCTACGGCAACTTCTCGGTCGGACAGGAAATCACGGCGCGTGTGATTCGCGTGCGGGAGGACGGAAAGCTGGATTTAAGCCCCCGGCGCAGAGCCTTCGAGCAGATGGATGAGGACGCGGAACTGCTGCTCAGAAAACTGGACGAAGCGGGCGGAAGTCTGCCCTATCACGACCGGAGCAATCCGGCGGAAATCGAGGCTGCGCTCGGCCTCTCGAAGAATGCGTTCAAACGCGCACTCGGGCGCCTCTTGAAAGCCGGGAAAGTAGTCAAGACGCCACAAGGGTTGCTGAAAAAATCATGAATATTGCCTAAAAATTAGCCTTGTCCTCCGCTTGTATGCTTGCTATTCTTGTCAAACTGCCTTATGATGGTTCTGATTGAATGTGAAATTCTTTGAAAACACGGTAGCAGCGGAGCTGTGTCACCGCGATTGAAAGGAGACAGGGATGATATCGAACCAAATTTTGCAGTCCACCCTGGAGGGAATGAAGGCAATTACCCGCGTGGATCTTTGCATCACGGACACCGAGGGCAGTCTGCTGGCCGGAACGTTTCCGGAGGCGGAGACACAGGAAGCCGCAGCCTATACCTTTGCCAATTCGCCGGCGGACGCACAGGTGCTCGGCAACTATCAGTTCTTTAAAATTTTTGATGACAACCAGCTCGAGTACATTCTGGTTGCCTGCGGTGCAAGCGAGGATGTCTACATGGTCGGAAAGCTCGCGGCGTTTCAGGTCGAGAACCTCCTGACAGCTTACAAGGAGCGCTTTGACCGCGACAACTTCATCAAGAACCTACTGCTCGACAACCTCCTCTTAATCGACATCTACAACCGCGCAAAGAAGCTCCAGATTGAGGAGCAGGCGCGCCGCGTCTGCTTTGTGATCGAGACCGAGGCGGGGAAGGAGATGAGTGCGCTCGAGACCGTGCGCAATATCTATGCAAATCGCGGGCATGACTTTGTGACGGCGGTCGACGGTCGCACGATTATCCTGGTGCGCGAAGTGCGCGAGGGCGAGAGCTTTGAGGAGCTCGACCACGCGGCGCGCGAGGTGATCGAGGGGCTCCGCGCGGCGGAGATTCTGGATGTGAATATCGCCTACGGTACGATTGTGAAGGACATCAAGGATGTGTCCCGCTCGTACAAAGAGGCTATGATGGCGCGGGAAGTCGGCAAGATTTTCTATCCGGGCCAGACCATTGTTGCCTACAACAAGCTCGGCATCGGCCGCCTGATTTATCAGCTGCCGTCTTCGCTCTGCAAGATGTTCATCAGCGAAATCTTCGAGGGCAAGACCCCCGAGCAGTTTGACGAGGAGACCCTGCAGACCATCAACAAGTTCTTCGAGAACAGCCTGAATGTCTCGGAGACCTCGAGACAGCTCTACATCCACCGGAATACCCTGGTGTACCGTCTCGACAAACTGCAGAAGACCACGGGTCTCGACCTCCGCGTCTTCGAGGACGCCATCACCTTTAAGATTGCGCTGATGGTTGTCAAGTATATGAGTTCTAAGGAAGAGGTATTTGATGGCAGAAAATTCTGAGTGGAAGAACGACGAGGAGGAAGCCCGCGCCCGGAAAGAGGCTGAGGCGGCCGTGCGACACGCGCGCGACTATCATATGCGGAAGCAGGGCTACTGGAAGGGCTTCTTCGTCGGCTTTTTTGCCTGCGTGGCAGTGCTTGCGGTTGCAGCCGCAGTTCTGTTTTTCCGGGTGAGCGGCAATCGCCGGCCTTACCGGGCGGACAAGACGACGCAGGCCACCCCGGCTGAGGCGAGCGCCAATCCGAAAGATCTGAATTACGATAAGATCGAGGCGAAAATGCGCCTTCTGCAGAATGTGATATACAAGAATTATCTCTTTGATGAGAAGGAGACGGATGTCGAGGACGGCATCTACAAGGGCATGATGTCCGGTCTCGGCGATCCCTACTCGGTCTACTACACGGCGGACGAGTATAAGAAGCTGACCGAAGAGACCAGCGGGCAGTACTCCGGCATCGGCGCTGTGCTGAATCAGGATCCGGATACGAAAATCAGCCGCATTGTGACCGTATTCCCGGGCTCCCCGGCCGAAGAGGCGGGGCTCAAGCCCGACGACATTCTCTACCAGGTCGCCGGAAAGGATGTGACCGGAGAAAATCTGGATGTCCTGGTCGCGAGTTATATCCGCGGCGCAGAGGGAACCAGCGTCGAAATCAAGGTACTTCGCGGTGACAAGCACGAGGAACTCACGTTTAACGTGACGCGCCGCAACATTGTGATGCCGACGGTCGAGTCGGAGATGAAGGCGAATAAAATCGGCTACATCCGCGTGCTTCAGTTCGACACCGTGACATCGGATCAGTTCAAACAGGCGGTCGATGAGCTCCAGAAGAAGGGCATGAAGCGTCTGGTCATTGACCTTCGCAACAACCCGGGCGGCGTTCTGGACTCCTGCATCTCGATGCTCGACTACATGTTGCCGGACGGCCTTCTGGTCTACACGGCAGGGCGGGACGGTGTCGGCGAAAAGTATTACGCGACCGACGGGCACGAGGTGAATCTGCCGACTGTCATTCTGATTAACAAGGGTTCGGCGAGCTGCTCGGAGATTTTTGCGGGTGCCTACCATGACTTCGGCCGCGCAAAACTGGTCGGCACGACGAGTTTCGGCAAGGGCATTGTCCAGTTCGTGATGCCGCTCGGCGACGGCTCGGCGGTGAAACTCACGACACAGCATTATTATACGCCGAATGGCTTTGATCTCCACGGCAAGGGTGTCGCGCCGGATGTCAAGGCAGAGTCTGAAGAGGGCGATGTGCAAAACGGCGAGAAGGACGCACAGCTTGCGCGTGCGCTGGAAGTTGTACAGGAAGAATAAGAAGAAAACGAGATGAGACAGACCGACCGGAAATTTGAGGCGTCTGTCTCTTTTCTCACCCAGAATGCATAAAAATAAGTATTATAGATTATTTTTGCAAATAACAGCTTGCCTTTTTCGGGGCAGGGCGTATATAATGGGGCAAGAGAAAATGAAAACCGGATTCAGGAGGGGAAAAAGATGAAATTAAAAAAAGTTGCGGTGGCAGCGGCAATCGGACTGATGGGCATGGCACTCATGGCTTGCGGCGGCAAGAAGAGCGAGGAGAGCAGCGCGGCAGCGGGCAGCGAGAGCAGTGTATCGGCCGGTAGCGTGGCGGCGGATGCGGCAAAGGTAAAGACCGTGAGCGCGGGTAAGCTCACAATGGTCACAAATGCGGAGTTTCCGCCCTACGAATATCACGAGGGCAATGACATCAAGGGCATCGATGTCGAGATTTGTCAGGCAGTCGCCGAGAAGCTCGGTTTGAAGCTGGAGATTGAGGATGTCGCCTTTGATGCGATTATTCCGGAAGTGACTTCCGGCAAGGCGGATCTCGCGGCGGCAGGTATGACCGTTACCGAGGATCGGAAGCAGAACATGGACTTCTCGGACACCTATGCGAGCGCCAAGCAGCTGATTCTGGTGAAGGACGATTCGACGCTTGCGGATAAGGATGACCTGAAGGGCAAGAAAATCGGTGTGCAACAGGGCACGACGAGCGACCTCATGAGTACGGAAGACTTTGGCGATGACGCGGTGGTGCGCTTCTCGAAGAGCATGGAGGCCGTGCAGGCGCTCACCCAGGGCAAGATTGACGCGGTTATCGTGGACAGCCAGACCGCAGAGCAGTTTGTCAAGGAAGTGCCGGGCATCAAGGCGCTGGATACAAGCTATTCTGACGAGTCTTATGCAATCGGCGTAAAGAAGGGCAACACGGAGCTCTTGAATGCCGTCAACGGCGCGCTTGCGGAGCTAAAGTCCGAGGGCAAGCTCGA
Organism: Stomatobaculum sp.; assembly: GCF_057248925.1. Classification (NCBI taxonomy): domain Bacteria; kingdom Bacillati; phylum Bacillota; class Clostridia; order Lachnospirales; family Lachnospiraceae; genus Stomatobaculum; species Stomatobaculum sp. Next base: position 145,676 of record NZ_DBHIHF010000002.1, on the reverse strand, counting down.
CGAGATTGCGGCGAAGTACACGAAGGCAGAGTGAGGAAAGAATGTTTCAGACATTTGCAAACGATTTTCAGCGGAATTTTATCGCGGATAACCGCTGGCGCTATCTGACCAACGGCCTTGCGGTCACGCTGGAAGTCACCTTCTTTGCGGTGTTGCTCGGCGTGCTGCTCGGCTTTTCGGTCGCACTGGTGCGCGAGGCACACCGCAGTACCGGCAAATTTCGCCTGCTCAGCACGATCGGCGGCGTCTATCTGACCGTGATTCGCGGAACGCCTGTGGTCGTGCAGCTCATGCTGATTTATTTCGGCATCTTTGCCTCGGTGCGCATTCCGCAGATTCTGGTCGCAATCATTGCCTTCGGTATCAACTCGGGCGCCTACCAGGCGGAGATTTTCCGGACCGGTATCGAGGCTGTGCCGCGCGGTCAGTACGAGGCGGGGCGCAGCCTCGGCTTCAGCTATTGGAAAACCATGTGGCGTATCGTGATGCCGCAGGCCGTGCGCAATGTGATTCCGACCCTGGCGAATGAGTTCATTGTTCTGATGAAGGAGACTTCGGTTGCGGGTTATGTCGCGCTGAACGATCTTACAAAGGGCGGTGATATCATCCGCAGCCGCACGTATTCCCCCTACCTGCCCATGCTGGCGGTGGCGCTGATTTATCTCTGCCTCGTGATGATTTTCTCCGCGGGCGTCAAGTATCTGGAGAGGAGGTTGAAGACCGGTGAGCGCTAACGCTTTGATTCAGGTAAACGAACTCCGGAAAGCCTACGGAAAGCAGGAAGTCCTGAAAGGCATCACGACAGAGATTCAGACGGGAGAGGTAGTCTGTGTAATCGGCCCCTCGGGCTCGGGAAAGTCGACTTTTCTCCGCTGTTTAAACCGCCTCGAAGAGCCGACCTCCGGGCAGATTCTCTTTGAGGGCGTGGATCTCTGCGACAAAAAGACGGATATAGACCGCGTGCGGCAGCGCATGGGCATGGTCTTTCAGCAGTTTAACCTCTTTCCGCACATGAACATTTTGCAGAATCTGACCCTCGGGCCGATGGAACTGCAGAAGCGGAGCCGGGAGGAGGCAGAGGCCTATGCAATGGAACTGCTTCGTAAGGTTGGGCTTGCCGAGAGAGCGAACGCCTATCCGCAGCAGTTATCGGGCGGGCAGCAGCAGCGTATCGCGATTGTGCGGGCGCTCTGCATGAAGCCGGATGTGATGCTCTTTGACGAGCCGACTTCCGCGCTCGACCCTGAGATGGTCGGAGAAGTGCTGAACGTCATGAAGGATCTCGCCGCGCAGAAGATGACCATGGTCGTTGTGACCCACGAGATGGGCTTTGCGCGTGAGGTGGCGTCCCGTGTCATGTTCCTGGCGGACGGTTATTTCCTCGAGGAGGGAAGCCCCGCGGAATTATTCGGGAAGCCGAAAAACGAGAGATTGCAGAGTTTTTTAAGTAAGGTATTATAGGGCGGGGATAGGCGCAGTGACAGAGAGGAAGTGTAAGTAATTCGGCTTACACCTTCCTCTTTTTTGCTTCCGCTTGACGCGGAGGCGCGAAAGGTCTATGATTAATTTAAGAATCATTCTTATTTTGTATTTGACATCAATCGGGAGGTCATGTGATGAGACAATATAAAAATTTGATTATCGGCTTCGGCAAGGCGGGCAAGACGCTTGCAGGCTATCTCGCAAAGCAGGGCGAGAAGACCGCGCTGGTGGAAGAGAATCCCCTTCGCTACGGCGGCACCTGCATCAATGTGGCTTGCATCCCCTCGAAGTCTCTGGAGCACAGCGCAGCGCTCTCGGCTACCTTCGGCGGCAGCTTAGCGGAGAAGAAGGAGCGCTACCGGGCGGCAATTGCGGAGAAGCAGCGCCTCACGGGCTTCCTCCGTCAAAAGAACTATGAGAAAATCGCATCGACCGGTGCGGAGATCATTGATGCGCGCGCAGTCTTTCTGGATCAGCACCACGTAAAGCTTCAGTTCCCGGACGGTCGCGTGGATGAGGCAGAGGCAGAGCGCATCTTTATCAACACCGGTGCGGTCACGGTGATTCCGCCGATTGCGGGCATCGAAAACAACAAGAAGGTATTCACGAGCGAGAGCATGATGGAACTCGCCGAGCTTCCGGTGAAGCTCGTCATCATCGGCGGCGGCTACATCGGCCTCGAGTTTGCATCCTACTATAATAACTTCGGATCCAAGGTCACGGTGATTCAGGACAGCGAGCAGTTCATTCCGCGCGAGGATAAGGAGATGGCGGCACTCATCGAGAAGACCCTCGTTGAGAGCGGCATCGAGATTATCAAGGGCGCGAAGGTCGAAGAGATTCAGGGCGGCAGCGTGCGCTTTACCGTGGGCGGCAAGGCAGAAGAGAAAACGGGAGACGCAGTACTCCTTGCGACCGGCAGAAAGCCGAACAGTGCTAATCTCGGCCTCGAGCACACGGGCGTTGAACTCACGGCGCGCGGCGGCATCGTGACCGATACGCAGTGCCGCACCAAGGTTCCGAACATCTTCGCGATGGGCGATGTGCGCGGTGAGCTTCAGTTTACCTACATTTCTCTCGATGACTTCCGCATTGTCCGCGACGCCCTGAAGGGCAAGGGACGCAGCACCGAAAACCGCGGCGCCGTGCCCTATGCGGTCTTTTTGACCCCGCCCTTTGCGAGAGTGGGCTTAAGCGAGGAGGAGGCGGTCGCAGCCGGAAAGCAGTTTAAGAAGACCCTGCTTCCGACCGCGGCAATCCCGAAGGCACAGGTGCTCCGCGAGACCCGCGGCGCGCTGAAGGTGCTGGTGGAAGAGGGCACGGGTCTCATTCTCGGCGCTCACCTCTTCTGCCCGGAGTCCCCGGAGATGATTAACCTTGTGAAGCGCGCGATGGACAGCAAGATTCCCGCTTCCGAGCTTGCGGAGCAGATTTACACGCATCCCACGATGACCGAGGCATTTAACGACTTGTTCGCATAAACAAATGTTCTCTTTTCCCTTGCCGTGGGACGGTTCTGCCGCTATACTGAATATGTGATTTGTGTTTTGCGCCTCTGCCAAGGGAAGAGGCGCTTTGTTTGTACCTGCGACAGGCGACAGGCGATAGAGGAAGAAATGGCAAAACAATATATTAAAATACGGGGCGCGGCCGAACACAACTTGAAGCACATCGATGTGGACATTCCGCGGAATGAGTTGGTGGTTCTGACCGGCCTTTCGGGCTCGGGAAAGTCGAGCCTTGCATTTGATACGATTTACGCCGAGGGGCAGCGGCGATACATGGAATCGCTCTCGAGTTATGCGAGACAGTTTCTCGGTCAGATGGAGAAGCCGGAGGTGGAGAGCATAGAAGGGCTCTCCCCTGCGATTTCGATTGACCAGAAGAGCACCAACCGGAACCCGCGTTCCACCGTGGGAACTGTGACCGAAATCTACGACTATCTGCGTCTTCTGTACGCGCGCATCGGCATACCGCATTGCCCGAACTGCGGGCGGGAGGTGCAGCGACAGACCATAGACCAGATGGTGGATCAGCTGCTCGCTCTGCCGGAGAAGACCCGTGTGCAGCTCCTTGCGCCCGTGGTGCGCGGCAAGAAGGGCAGACATGAGAAAGTGCTCGAAAAGGCAAAGCGGAGCGGCTATGTGCGCGTCCGTGTGGACGGCAACCAGTACGAGCTGAGCGAAGAAATCGTGCTGGATAAGAACATCAAGCATAACATCGAGATTGTTGTGGACCGCATCTCGATTCGCGACGGCATTCAGCAGCGACTCACGGATTCGCTCGAGGCGGCGCTCGCGCTTGCGGACGGCATTGCCGAGGCAGAAATTGTGGACGGCGAGACTCTGCGCTTTTCGCAAAACTTTGCCTGCCCGGACTGCGGTATCTCCATCGAAGAGGTGGAGCCGAGAAGCTTTTCCTTTAATAACCCCTTCGGTGCCTGCCCGGAGTGTGCGGGTCTCGGCTACAAGATGGAGTTCGACCCGAGTCTCATGATTCCGGACGAGAGCCTTTCGCCGAATCAGGGCGCGATTATAGCGCCCGGTTGGAACTCGAGCAGCCAGAAGGGAAGCTTTACGAATGCGCTTTTAAACGCGCTCGCGGAGCACTACAACTTTTCGCTCGACACGCCGTTTGAGGACTACCCCGCATCCGTGCGGGAGCTGATCCTCTACGGCACCAAGGGGAAGGAAGTGCCGGTTTTCTATAAGAGCCAGCGCGGCGAGGGTACCTATCAGGTCGCCTTTGAGGGCCTCATCGAAAACGAGAACCGCCGTTACCGCGAGACTTTTTCCGACACCATGAAGCAGGAGTATGAGAGCTTCATGCGCATCACGCCCTGTAAGGCCTGCGGCGGAAAGCGCCTCAAGAAGTCGAGCCTCGCGGTCACAGTCGGCGGCAAAGACATCTACGATGCGACGGATATGTCGATTGTCAAGTTCCGCGACTTTGCGGACAGCCTTGCGCTCACGGAGACGCAGCGAAAGATAGGCGAGCAGATCTTAAAAGAGATTCATAACCGCGTGAGCTTCTTAATCGATGTGGGACTCGACTACCTGAGTTTAAGCCGTGGGACGGCGACCCTTTCCGGCGGCGAAGCGCAGCGCATACGTCTGGCGACCCAGATCGGCTCCGGTCTGGTCGGCGTCGCCTACATTCTGGACGAGCCGAGCATAGGCCTCCACCAGAGGGACAACGATAAGCTCCTTGCGACCCTAAAGCACCTCCGCGATCTCGGCAACTCGGTCCTCGTGGTCGAGCACGACGAGGACACCATGCGCGCGGCGGACTGGGTTATCGACATAGGCCCGGGCGCCGGCGAGCACGGCGGACAGGTGGTCGCGGCGGGAACCGCCGAGGATCTCATGAAGAACCCGGACAGCATTACGGGACAGTATCTCTCCGGTGTGAAGAAGATTCCGGTGCCCGCGGAGCGGCGGAAATCCGATCAGTACCTCACAGTAAAGGGCGCTGCCGAGAACAACTTAAAAAAGCCGACGGTCAAGTTTCCGCTCGGCGTCATGACCTGCGTGACCGGCGTTTCCGGTTCCGGCAAGTCCTCTCTGGTCAACGAGATTCTCTATAAGTACCTCGCGAAGAAGTTAAACCGCGCGCACGAGCACCCGGGCGCGTTTCAGAGCATCGAGTGGGACGGCAAGCTCGATAAGGTCATTGCAATCGACCAGTCCCCGATCGGCAGAACGCCGCGTTCCAATCCCGCGACCTACACAGGTGTCTTCGACTTGATTCGAGACCTCTTTGCGGCAACGCCGGATGCGAAGGCGCGCGGCTACCAGAAGGGACGCTTCAGCTTTAATATTAAGGGCGGGCGCTGCGAGGCCTGCGCGGGCGACGGCATCGTGAAAATCGAGATGCACTTCCTGCCGGATGTCTACGTGCCCTGTGAGGTCTGCGGCGGCAAGCGCTATAATCGAGAGACTCTTGAAGTTCGTTACAAGGGGAAGACCATCTACGATGTGCTTAACATGACAGTCGAGGAGGCCTGCAGCTTCTTCGAGAACGTGCCGAGCATCGCGCGAAAGATGCAGACCCTGATGGATGTGGGCCTCTCCTACATCCGCCTCGGGCAGCCGAGCACCGAGCTCTCGGGCGGCGAGGCACAGCGTATTAAGCTCGCGGCCGAACTCTCGCGCCGCGGCACCGGACGCACGGTCTACATTCTGGACGAGCCGACCACCGGCCTCCACTTTGCGGACGTGCATAAGCTCGTGGACATTCTAAGACGCCTCTCCGAGAGCGGAAATACCGTTATCGTGATTGAGCACAACTTAGACGTCATCAAGACGGCGGACTATATCATAGACATGGGACCCGAGGGGGGAGATGGCGGCGGCACCGTGGTTGCCGCAGGCACCCCGGAGGAAGTGGCGGCGGTCGAGAATTCCTGGACAGGACGCTATCTGAAAAAATACCTGTGAACTGTTTGCAAAGCTGCCAAAGCTGAGACTACCGAAGCTTTGGCAGCTTTCTTGCACCTATGGTGCATACAGTTCGAGGAGCAGTGGAATTGCTTTGCTGACGCAGCATAGCAAACGCGATTTGAACGGAGAAAAAGGATTGCAGATTGTTGTGCCGCCCGCAAATGTGATATGATGACGGAAGATTATTCAGAGAGGAGAGCGACGTGGGACTCGAACAACAGGAAAAGATTATTGTGTTGGATTTCGGCGGGCAGTATAACCAGCTGATTGCACGGCGCGTGCGCGACGAAGGCGTTTATGCGGAGGTATATGCTTCCGACATCGATTTGGACAAGTTAAAGGCAATGCAGCCGAAGGGCCTCATTTTTACGGGCGGACCGCAGTCCGTCTTCAAAGAGGAGAGCCAGCACATCGATCAGAAGGTGTTTGATCTCGGCATTCCGATTCTCGGCTTCTGCTACGGCGCACAGCTGATTGCGCACACCCTGGACGGCAAGGTTGAGACCGCACCGGTCAGCGAGTACGGCAAGACCAAGACGGAAGTAAAGACGGATGCAACGCTGTTCCGCGGCATTCCGGACGAGATTTCCAGCTGGATGTCCCACACGGACTATATCTCCAAGGTGCCGTCCGGCTTCACCGTGACCGCGCACACCGAGAACTGCCCGGTTGCGGCCATGGAGGATACGGCGCGTCACATTTATGCGACCCAGTTCCACCCGGAAGTGCAGCACACCGAGTACGGCAAGGAGCTGATTCACAACTTCCTCTATGACGTTTGCGGTTGCAAGGGCGATTGGCACATGGACAGCTTTGCAGAGGCAGAGATACAGCGCATCCGCGAGACTGTGGGAGACGGCAAGGTGCTTCTTGCGCTCTCCGGCGGTGTGGATTCCTCGGTCGCGGCGACTTTGATGGCAAAGGCCATCGGCAAGCAGCTGACCTGTGTCTTTGTGGACCACGGCCTTCTTCGGAAGGACGAGGGCGATGAAGTCGAAGCCATTTTCGGACCGAAGGGAAAGTACGATCTTAACTTTATCCGCGTGAATGCGGGGCCCGAGTACTTCGAGAAACTGAAGGGAGTCGAAGAGCCCGAGCAGAAGCGGAAGATTATCGGCGAGCAGTTTATTCGCATCTTTGAGCGCGAGGCGAAGAAAATCGGCGCAGTCGATTTCCTCTGCCAGGGCACAATTTACGCCGACGTGGTCGAATCCGGCCTCGGCAAGGGCGCCGTGATTAAGTCCCACCACAACGTGGGCGGTTTGCCGAAGAACATTGAGTTCCGCGCAATCATCGAGCCGCTCCGCAACCTCTTCAAGGACGAAGTGCGAAAGGTCGGCTTAGAGCTCGGACTTCCTGAGGCGCTCGTGTACCGCCAGCCCTTCCCGGGCCCGGGACTCGGCGTCCGCATCATCGGCGAAGTCACGCCGGAGAAGGTTAAGATAGTCCAGGAGGCAGACAGCATCTACCGCGAGGAGATCAAGAAAGCAGGCCTAGAGCGTGAGCTCAGCCAGTACTTTGCAGCCCTCACGAACCTCCGCTCCGTCGGCGTGATGGGCGATTTCCGCACCTATGACTACGCCGTCGCGCTCCGCGCCGTGAAGACAGACGACTTCATGACCGCCGAGTGCGCGGAAATTCCGTTTGCGGTGCTCCAGACCGTCATGAACCGCATCGTAAACGAGGTGAAGGGCGTGAACCGCGTGTTCTACGATCTGACCTCGAAGCCGCCGGGGACGATTGAGTTGGAATAAATTTCGAAACCGGGACATAAATAAATAATACAGATATTTATACCGAAATCGGGATACATGTTGACCTTCTATCTGGCCTGCATTAAAATGAATGCAGATCAGACAGGAGGTCTTTTATGATACAGAGAAAGGAATATCTCGAGCTTCTTGATCAGTGGAAAGATGAGAAGGTAATCAAGGTGATCACCGGGATCCGCAGATTGGGCAAGTCGACACTTCTCGCAGAATACCGGGAGCAAATACAGGCCGAAGGCGTCAGTAAGGAACAGATCATCAGTATCAATTTCGAGGATCTGGCATATGAGGATCTCTTAGATTATAAGAAGTTGTATCAATATATTACCGAGAGGATAGGAGAGCTGCGGCCGGTCTATATTTTTCTGGATGAGGTTCAGAAGGTGAACCAGTTCGAAAAGGTGGTAGACAGTCTCTATATCAAGGAAGGCGTAGATGTCTATATTACCGGGTCCAATGCATTTCTGCTGTCAGGCGAACTGGCAACGCTTCTGTCAGGCCGATATGTTGAAATCAATATGCTGCCGTTGTCTTTCCGTGAATATATGGATGCGGCGGGAGGCAAAAATCCTGACAGGACATTTTCCGACTATCTGGGGTTCGGCGGATTTCCCTTTGTGGCAATGCTTGGAAAGGATACAAACAAAGTTCATACCTATCTGGAGGGAATCTACAATACCATTCTGATCAAAGATATTGAAGAACGGGAAATGCGAAAGAGCGATGATCCTAACAAGCGGAAGATCAACGATGTAAGCCTTTTGAAAAACATATCCAGGTTTCTGGCAGGCAGTGTGGGAAGCCCGATTTCCGTAAAAAAAATAGCTGGGTTTATTACATCCACAGGAAGAAAAGTTTCTCAGTCCACAGTGGCTGATTATGTTGAAGCGCTGGTGGAGCCGTATATTTTCTATGAAGTAAGTCCCATCAACATCTCCGGAAAGCAGCTTCTGAAAAATGTGTCAAAATATTATATTTCGGACCTTGGAATACGTAACCTTATTCTTCCGAAGCAAATGTATGATCTTGGTTTTTCATTGGAGAACGTGATTTTCTTTGAGCTCAAGAGACGTGGATATGAGGTATGGGTCGGAAAGCTTGGAGAACTGGAGATTGACTTTGTTGTCAGAAAAGATGGAATCTATGAATATTATCAGGTGACAGCAAATCTGACGGAACAGACAACATTCGACAGGGAAATAGCTCCACTGCAGAAAGTGCGGGATAACTATCCAAAGACCATTCTTACCTTGGACCGTTTCAGCCAGGGAAATTACAATGGTGTGCAGGTTGTGAATGTAGTTGACTGGCTGCTGGGGCAAGCGATATAAGGTGTAAGTTACTAATTAAATATTATGGTTTTCAGAAATGCCTGAGGAGAAGGAAGTTCATATGACGGTAGAACAACGAAAGGAAAGCTGGAAAAGAGAGGAGGAAATCGCCCGTATTCACGGATGGGATTTTTCTCATATTCATGGCAGGTATACGGAAGAAGATGATTTACCGTGGGATTTTGGAAAGATAATTCAGAAATATCGGAACGACAGCATGAAACTGATGGATATGGAGACCGGTGGCGGAGAGTTTTTGCTTACTTTCCGACACCTCTATGAAAATACGGCGGCGATCGAAGGCTATCCGCCGAATGTGGAACTGTGCAAAAAGGTTTTGCTCCCGTTGGGAATTGAGTTCAAAGCGGCGGGAGGAGGAGATAAGCTTCCGTTTTCCGATCAAAGCTTTGATATTGTCACCAACCGGCATGGAGACTATGACGTTGCAGAACTGCAGCGCGTATTAAAATCAGAAGGATTGTTCCTAACACAGCAGGTAGGTGCCGAAAATGATCGCGAGTTGGTTGAGCTTCTGCTTCCTCAGCTCACAGAAGTACCATATCCAAAGCAATATCTGGATGTTAAAAAAGCGGAACTTCTCGAACATGATTTTGAGATACTGGAAAGCGGAGAAGTCCGACGGCCGATTCGTTTCTTTGATGTCGGAGCGCTTGTTTGGTTTGCAAGAATTATCGAATGGGAGTTTCCGGGATTTTCCGTTGAAAGCTGCTTTGAACATTTGCTTGAGGCACAGAAAAGAATTGAAAGAGACGGATTGCTTGAGGGGAGTATTCACAGATTTTATATTGTTGCCAAGAAGATATCGGCACCGATCGACATTTCCGATTTCTGAGGTATAGAGAAATCCAGCTTCTTATAAGAAAAGAGCAATCAGCTCTTTTCTTATAAGTGAATCTCAGGGACAACTAAAGGTCGGAGAATAAAAATGGTCAATTTAATTGAGCTAAGCGAAGAAAATTGGATGGACTTTGCCGGACTATCCGTTGATGAAAGTCAAAAAACATTTCTTGCAAGTAATATCGGTATCATAGCAAGAGGGTATGTCTATCGTAATTCCCGCGCAAAAGTCATTGGCATTGTTGCGGACGGAACTCCCGTTGGTTTGGCTATGGTACGGGATATGGACGATGAACCGGCTTGCTATGAATTGCAGCAATTCATGATTGATAAGAAATTTCAGGGCCAAGGATACGGATTTCGAGCATTAGAGCTCATTCTTGTCGCGCTCAAAGCAGAACAGAAATATGCTTGTGTTGAGGTATGTGTAAAAAGGGAAGATGTGCAGGCAATCCGTGTCTATGAGAAAGCTGGATTCGTTGATTCCGGATACATAGATGATATCGTTCCGGATTGCTTGAATTTTGTGTATCGCCTTGTGGCTGACAATGGTAAAACAGATGCTTCCGACATACGAATTGTCAGTGTCGAGGAAGCGGCAGAGAAGCAGAGGATTTCCCGAAGTATACTGGAAGCGCTTCCCGAGTGGTTCGGTATTCCCGAAGCAAGAGAGCAATACATAAAAGAAAGTGCCGTGCAGCCGTTTTTTGCGGCCTTGGATGCGGAAAAACCGATCGGTTTTCTTTGCCTAAAAGAGACGGGAAAAGAAACCGTAGAACTCTCCGTGATGGGCATATTAAAAGACTATCATAGAAGAGGCATAGGGCGGAAACTGTTCGAGCAGGCAAAAACAGCGGCCCGAAATCACGGATATTCGTTTATGCAAGTGAAGACGGTACAAATGGGACGTTATGCTGCGTATGATGCCACGAACCGCTTTTACCGGTCGCTCGGATTCAAGGAGTTTGAGCTGTTTCCGACTTTATGGGATGAACGGAATCCGTGCCAGATATATGCAATGACTTTGTAATGATACTTCCGCCGGAACGGTTTGATGGGAAAGCGAATCGAGGCCAATCCTAACAGAGAACCGGAATCATTCGGATTTAATTTCTTTGTTGCACACGCAAATAAGAAGAGCAGGTTCTACCGAACTATAAGTTCGGTAGAACCTGCTCTATTTTGTTTCGGAGTATGGCTCTGTCTGATTCATTGAAGGCGCCTGCCGTGGATGGACTGACCCCACATTGCTAGAATTACTGTCAAACGTGCGTGCGCACATCCGACTTTTTTAGGAAGAGGATGCTGCATGTAATTGCTCCGAAAATATAGAAGCAGCAGGAGGCAAGAAGCACGGGAATGTTCAATTCCCCGGTAATCGAGCTGCTTCCCATTCCATAAATCAGCATCGAATACGGGAGGGCATAATAAGCACCTTTGACGGTCAGCCAAAGACCTGCAATGCTCACGACAAAAGCAAGTGAGATGGGGACGGCGAAGGAGCGGAAAATCATAGACAACATACTCTGCACAGCACTGACGGCAGCGAGGCAGATAGCGGCACTTAGCATCCGAATCCAGAACAGTTCGGGCACCTCTCCGGGAAGTCTCAGTATAATTTTGCCGGTAAAAAGATAGATGAAAGCAATCCACAAAATGCAGACGGATGATAGAAGTACAGACGTCATCCACTTATCCTTAACCAGTTTTTCGGGCGTGGTGACTGTCAGAATCAGGTTCCAGTTGCTGTCCTGATGCTCCATCCGCCATAGGAGGCTGCAAAGAATCCCCACCAGAGGCGCGAGGAAAAATATTCCCAGAAACAGGGACTGCTGCGTCCAGAGATCTTCCCAGGTGTTCTGTAAAATACCCTGATTCTGCGTGAAATTGAAGGTTCCGATGACTGCCGAAATCAGCGGAATCAGAAGAAACGGAATCCATATGGGATTGCGCTTCAGTTTGATCAGTTCCACAGGCAGTCTGCTGTGAACGGACTTGGATGCTTTGTGCCCGCCTGTGCCTATGCTGAGTGCCCCTTGCTCTGATTTTGTAAAAAGATATAGACCCAGCAAAAAAATACCGAAAAGGTAAACAAGCGCAGTCAGAATCTCAAGCGGCGTAATCTGTCGTAGGAAAAGTGTCATGGTTCTCGTTGCCCTCTGATAATCCATACCGAGGGGACTCAGGGAGAGTAGGACGGACCACGGAGTCCAGGCCTTCGTGCTCACATAGGCAAGGAACAGACCTGTCAGCGTGCCGCCAAAGCCGATCGAAAGCGCTGCGAACTGACTGGGAAACAGGAGTGACAAAAGGCACTGTAGCTGATAGACAATCATTCCGCTGACCAGCTCTGCCAGAAAGGTGGTTCCGATCAGAGAGAACGGAATATTGCCCTCATATCCGAGCCTGACGCCCATCAGAATCACCATTCCCATCTGCAGGAGGCAGAATAAGGTCAAGTGTATGAACCCATAGAGAAGTTTGCCGAGATAGACGGATGCTCTGCTTTCCAGCGTCGGCAGGAGATTCCACATGTTACCTTTATGTTCCATGTCCACCGACTGACTGGCAAGGACAGCCATCAGGACAGACAGAATCAGAGTATCAATCAGCGGAATGGCAAAGAAAACATTGTACCATGCCTGCCGATCGGGAGACTTTCCGTGAAACAGAAAGAAGTAATTCAACAGGACAGCGATTGCAAGCAGTAAAAAAGAGTGCTTATGTCGGGATTTTTTGAACTCAACGGAGACCAGCTTTGGAATTGCAGCTATCTGATTCATAAGGACTCCTTCCCGCCTGTCATTTCAAGGAATACATCCTCCAGATTGTCTCCGTGGGTTTCCAGATCGGCAAGCGATCCCTGGTAGAGCATACGACCGTGGTGGATGATGCCGACCTGATCGGCCATCTGTTCAATCTCGCTGAGGAGATGACTGGAGATGATAACGGTCATGTTTCTTTCTTTCGGGAGAGAACAGATTAACTGACGCATTTCCTGGATCCCGGCGGGGTCAAGACCGTTGGTCGGTTCATCCAGAATCAGTAGCTTCGGATTCCCCAAGATTGCCATAGCGATACCGAGCCGCTGCTTCATGCCGAGAGAATAGTTGCTGAGCTTCTTATCGCGTTGGTCATAGAGGCGTACGGTCTTCAGCGCAGAGCTGATTTCCGCTTCATTGACCCCTTTCAGCTTCTGTATAATCTGCATGTTCTCAAGACCGGTCAGGTGCCCGTAGCCGCCCGGGTTTTCAATCAGACTCCCCGTTTGCCGAAGAATCGACAGCCGGTTGGCGGAGCTCATAACTGTTCCAAAGATTTTGATGCTGCCCTGACTCGGCTGAATCAGCCCGAGAATCATCTTGAGTGTTGTGCTTTTGCCGGCTCCGTTCGGCCCGAGAAAGCCGTAGACACAGTTTTCGGGAACAACCATCGAAAGATCGTTCACGCGATAGCTTTTACCGCTCTGTTTACTCAGACCGTTTGTCTCCAGAATGTAGGTCATCGTATTCTGTCCTCCTTGCTTGTTTTACAATGACAGGATATCCGATGAAGACTATGCGAACCTTGTGCTTACCTTATGCTTACATTAAGAAAATGCAAAAGCCTTGGGAGAAATGTCGGGATACCGTATAGTAAAAGCACCGCATACTTGTGGCGCTTCAATCAACGAAAATAGATTCGGGAGGATCCGCAGATGGATAGGAGCGAATGCAGAATATTAACGATAGATGATGAAAAGGAACTGACAGACATTGTAACGGCGCTGCTCAAAAGAGAACAGTATTCACAGGTTGATGCTGTCAGCAACTGCAGTGAGGCGGAAGAAAAGCTCCGGAAACAGCATTACGATCTGATCCTGTTGGATGTCATGTTGCCGGATGGGAATGGATTTGATTTCTATGCTCAGATGAAAGAGACGGGGTATCTGTATGATGTGCCGGTGATCTTTTTGTCGGCGAGGGATGAGGACACAGCACGCTTAAAAGGGCTTGGACTCGGGGCGGATGACTACATCACCAAGCCCTTTCTTCCAAAGGAACTGCTGCTCAGAATCGGCGCGGTACTGAGACGAACCTATCATTTTGAGGAGAAAGGACAGTCGGCTCGTCTTGGGGAAACGCTTGTCTCAATGGATGCCGGAACTGTTACACGGAACGGGAAGGATACCGCGCTGACTGCAAAGGAATTGGCGCTCTTTCAGATTCTTTTCCGAAACCGGGGGAAAATCGTTACAACAGACGCTCTGTGTGACGCCCTCTGGCCGGACGGCAGTTTTGGCTTAGAAAGTTCGCTGATTGTCCACATGCGCCATTTGAGGGAGAAGGTAGAGGCAGAGCCGTCAAAACCCAAATATCTCATCACGGTACGGGGGCTTGGCTATAAGTTGGAGAAGGAAGCATGAAGCGAAGGTTGGGAAATAGGCTGCAACTGCTTACGGGCATTGTGCTGATGATGGCGTTTCTGTTCTTTACGGATCTACTGATTGTTGGGATTGCGGCGATTCGATATCATTCGGTCGATTATCAGTATCCGCAGGAGATACTGACACATCTGTCGGTAAACAACGGAAGGTATGCCTTGGATGAGCAAGAAACGGAACGTCTTTTGAAGCACGGGCAGTTTGCCATGATATTAGGGAAAGACGGAAACATTCTGTGGAGTGTAGCGCTCCCTGAAGAGCTCAGAAAAACCTATACCTTACAGGACGTTGCCAAGTTTGCCAGATATTATCTTGAGGATTATCCGGTACACAGCTATGTTTTCGAGCAGGGCTTGCTCGTGATCGGAGGAGAAAAAGATCAGGTATGGAAATATACCCTTGAGTTTGATGTGAACCTGTTAAATTACCTTGCGAAGATAGTTCCGTTGCTGCTTTTGTCCAATATCGTTGTGCTGGTGGCAGTTCCGACCCGGATACAGAGGCGACGCGCAAAGCAAAGGGAAGAGGAGCGTACAGAGTGGATTGCAGGCGTATCACATGATATTCGCACACCGCTTGCCATTGTAATGGGCAATGCGGAAATGATAGCCGCTTCGACCCGGGAGGAAGAGGTCAGGCAAAGAGCGAAATCCATTGAGTCACAAGGAATCCGGCTCCGCCGGCTCGTGGATAATCTGAATCTTTCCGGCAAGCTGGAGTTTGGCGCAGGGAAATTTGAAAAAAAGAAAGTGAGAATCGGCCGCTTTCTCCGAAAGACGCTCACAGAAATCATGAATCAGATGGAGGATGATAGATACAGGTTCACACTCGAAATCGAGGACAGCCTTCAGGATTCGGAACTTTGCTTCAATGAAGATTTAGTAGAGAGAGCGGTCATGAATTTGCTTCATAATGCAATTCGACATAATGCGGACGGATGCAAGATTGAAATGCGGCTGTATCAGGATCGAAAAAATCATGTCTTTCTGAAACTTAGTGATACCGGAAAAGGTGTGTCAAAAGAACTTCTGCGCAGACTGAACAGCAGAGGCTATGAGGGGGAGTTCGGCACCGGGCAGCATGGCCTTGGATTAAAGATTGTAAAACAAGTGGCGAATTGGCACCGCTGGAAACTATTCTTTGCAAACGGCGAACAGGGCGGATTGGTTTGTACCATTCGGCTGAGATAGAGGCAATTCCAAAGAGCCTCGGATTACAACTTGGCATTTCCAAAGAGTGCAATGCACTAAGCACACGAAAAACACTTGAAATACACACTGATTAGTGATATATCTCGATTAGGAGGTAGTAGAAATGTCTAATACAATAGAAATGACCAACTTCACATTCAAGATGGATAAAACAACGAGGGAGCAGTACAGCTCGCTCTGTAATGAATTGGGACTGACAATGTCCGCTGCTACACTCGCGCTGGTCAAGCAGGCTGTTCGCAATCAGAGCATGAGCTTTTCTCTTCGCGATGAAAATGGATTCACTCCGGAGGAAGCCGCAGAACTCATGAGAAGAATCCGTGAGGTACAGAATAACGAGGCGGTTCACCATGATCTGATGGATGCCTGACATGCGAGATTTGTACTGGCAGTCGGATGCATGGCTGGAGTATGTCGATCTTCAGAAAGACAAGACTCTTTGCAAAAAGATCAATAACCTGATCAAAGATATTTTGCGGAATGGTTATCAGGCTGATTATGGAAAAGTTGAACTGCTAAAGGGAAATATGTCCGGATATGCGAGTGTTCGTATTGATAAGAAGAACCGATTGATCTTTACAGCAGATGCCGGGCGAATTACGGTGATTCAGTGCGGAGGCCATTACGGCGATCATTGATAGGGTGTAAAGTCATTCATTATGATAACAAATTGATAACAGCAGTTTGTGCACCTGTAGAAATGGGATAACTGAAATCTATCTGAATCAAATCATATCAAGAAACAAAACTCAAATGGGTTAGTGTAGTGGTACAGTGAATTTGTAACACCTCTGCCTAATAGCTTATAATGCCAGCAGAGGAAAAAACATCAGGGTGTTCGTGCACACATTCGGGATGGACGCACGATTGTCAGCCTTGCTGCTGAGTACGGCATATCCAGAGCCGCTGTTTCCAACTGGGTATGCTCGTATCGTGAAGAATGCAAGAACAATGATGAAGAGAAGTCTCAGCCGGAGATGATGAAAGAATTTCATCGTCTCCGGCGTGAGAAAGCCGGATTTGGAAAAGGAGAACAGCTTCTTAAAAGAAAGCAGAGGCATTCTTCGCGAAGGAAATGGTATGGATTGAGAGTAACGCACCTAACACAATTCATGATGAAAATCCCTTAGCCGCGGTAATTCGGCTAAGGGATTTCCGTTATCTGTGGGAGCTTATTAAAAACATAAGGAGACTTTCAGAAATGCCTGAGGAGAAGGGAGTTCATATGACGGTAGAACAACGAAAGGAAAGCTGGAAAAGGGAGGAGGAAATCGCCCGTATTCATGGATGGGATTTTTCTCATATCCATGGCAGGTATACGGAAGAAGATGATTTGCCGTGGGATTTTGGAAAGATTATTCAGAAATATCGAAGCGACAGCATGAAGCTCATGGATATGGAAACCGGTGGCGGAGAGTTTCTGCTTACTTTCCGACACCCCTATGAAAATACGGCAGCAATCGAAGGCTATCCGCCGAATGTGGAACTGTGCAAAAAGGTTTTGCTTCCGTTGGGAATTGAGTTCAAAGCGGCGGGAGGAGGAGACAAGCTTCCGTTTTCTGATCAAAGCTTTGATATTGTCACCAACCGGCACGGAGACTATGACGTTGCAGAACTGCAGCGCGTATTAAAATCAGACGGGTTGTTCCTAACACAGCAGGTAGGAGCCGAAAATGACCGGGAATTGGTTGAGCTTCTGCTTCCTCAGCTCACAGAAGTACCGTTTCCAAAGCAATATCTGGATGTTAAAACGGCGGAACTTCGCGAACATGGTTTTGAGATATTGGAGAGCGGAGAAGTCCGACGGCCGATTCGTTTCTTTGATGTCGGAGCTCTTGTTTGGTTTGCAAGAATTATCGAATGGGAATTTCCGGGCTTTTCCGTTGAGAGCTGCTTTGAACATCTGCTTGAAGCGCAGAAAAGCATTGAAAGAGACGGACTGCTGGAGGGGAGTATTCACAGATTCTACATTGTAGCAAAGAAGAAGTAGAGAATAACGGATTCAAGGAGAAATCAGACGATTGGACCAAAACGCTTTTGTCCGGGGGACACCGTTGCTATCGTGAGTCTTTCTTCGGGAATGCTGGGAGAAGCTTGGGCGATTCACAAACTACACATAGCAGAAGAAGAGTGATGTACGGAATGGCAGACATTCCGTTAAATCGTTTGCAACAGAATAAGAGAGGCTGTAACCCCAATGTTTTTCAGGGGTACAGCCTCTCTTTTGACCGAATGCAATAATACAACGCAGTTCTTCTCGGGAGCATCGCTTAGGAGAATCTGCGTACCCGGGCTTGCGGAAATAAAATATCAGTAAGGTACTTGACAATATGATGGGAGAGGATTTATGATGCATATTGTAAGGCACATTACAAAATAGCAGCAGACTTGTTGATTTGAAACATACGGAGGTTGATGATAGAATGCATACGAATACAGAGAACAAGAGATTAAATGGTAGCGAGGAGAAGTGCGGAGGCTGCGGCAGACGTTGCCTGCTGACCGAGCTCAAATGCGAAAGAGGGCGCAGACTGAATGGGGTTTCGGAGCTTGCGCTTGAGGAACATGGAAGTGCTCAGAGCTGCAAAGGGGAATACGCTGCACACGGTCGTGAGGAGGAGGCCTTGCATGGCGAGCATGGACCGTACGGCGGGCGTGGATTTCAAGGTGATCATGAAGCTCAGGGCGAGCATGGAGCGCACGGTGGGCGTGGATTTCACGGTGAGCATGAAGCTCACGGCGAACGTGGTACTCACGGATGTCGTGGTCGCAGAAAGCATGAGGGCGAGGGCCGTCACGGAGAAAGAGCAGGAAGACAACTTCCGTTTGATATCGAAGCCGAGGGAACCAAGGGGCTGTATGCTAGGCTGCGGGAATGCGGGCACTACCTGTATCATCGGCAGGGGGCTTATGTCGGCCAGGAACGCGTGTTAAAAGAGCTTTCCGAGAACGGCGGGACAATGTCGCAGAGAGAGCTGACGGAACGCCTGCAGCTACAGAGAGCATCCGTGAGTGAGATTCTAGGTAAACTGGAACTGCGTGCGCTCATCGCGCGAGAGCAGAGCATGAGCGATCGCCGCTCTCAGGACATCAGCCTGACAGCGGAAGGAAAACGGGCGGCGGAAGAGATTGCAGGCAGGCAGGAAGCGGAATACAATGGCCTCTTTGACGAGATTGCGGAAGAAGAGCAGAAAACACTCTATGAATTGCTCGGAAAGCTTCTGGAGAAATGGAGAGAAAAATAAAAGTGACAGGAACATCGCCTTTCCGAAACGCGACTTAGGGGGGCTGCGTTGCATCCGCAGCCTCGGCGTTTCGAGAAGAGTAGGGGTATCACGATTTCGTAAGAAGGGTGTAGGGCAAATCCACTGCTTGCTCCTACAATCGAATGAGGAGCAAGCAGAGCTGTGGTGACTTATTTCCAAACGGAGCATGATAGTGGAAACAAAAACAGAGCGGTCGCATATCGGGCAAAAGCCCGGAACGCGGCTGCTCTATTTTCGTCAGGAGCGGTCCTCTAAATCATCATGTCCATGCAGTTAGGCAATGTACTCGTTTCCCCAAACCTCAAGCGCGGCAAGTACGCTCTCAAATATATGTGCAGATCAAGTTGTGATGTAGCGGTGGCGAGTGTAAGATGAAGCTCGGTAGACGGGCGGCCGAGAGAAGAGGGGGGCATAGAAATGACGGAAAAAGAAAAAATGTTGCAACAGAAATTATATGATGCGAATTACGATAAGGAACTGGGAAAAGACAGAGTTCGCTGCAAAAGGCTTTGCCAAGAATACAACAATCTCCCGATAGAGGATCTCGATAGGAGGCATGCGTTCCTAAAGACAATACTCGGCGAGAGTGGAGAGAATGTTTATATTGAGCCGGATTTCTGGTGCGATTACGGCTATCGCATTAAAGTAGGTGAAAACTTCTATGCAAATCACGGTCTGGTCATTCTCGATGCAGGCGGTGTAAGCTTCGGCAATGATGTCTTTATTGCACCGTCATGCGGCTTCCACACCTCCGGTCATCCGATTGATTTTGAGCGTCGCAATCAGGGCCTGGAATACGCTTATCCGATCGTTGTCGGCGATAATGTCTGGATTGGCGCAGGGGTACAGGTAATGCAGGGAGTTACGATTGGGAGTAATGTGGTAATAGGGGGCGGCAGTGTGGTTGTGAAAGATATTCCGTCCGACAGTGTGGCGGTCGGAACCCCCTGCAAGGTCATTCGCCGTATTACCGAGGAAGATGCAAAGAAAAACTGGGACAGATGAGGTTTGTGGCTGTAAATAAGAACGGCGCTGTCTTACCGATACAAAACGGTAAGACGGCGCTTGTTTTATTTGTGGGGATGAGATCCGGAAGCAATCCCTGTGAAATGGAGCCGCAAGGGCTTAGTGTTTCCCTGTCAGTTCCATTGTATTAGGAAGAAATAGCTTGATTCGGAAAGAAAAAGGAGTCGTTACATCCGAGGCGGATGCAACGACTCCCTTTTATATTCGGCTGTCCTTCTTATTTCTCACTCATGTAAGGATAGAGGACTGCCGACGAGGGGGAGAAGGCTTTTTTGACTGCGTGCGCGCTGAGCCAGCGAAGCATGTTCAGTGTGGTTCCCGCCTTATCGTTGGTGCCGGAAGCTCTTGCACCTCCGAAGGGTTGCTGTCCGACCATCGCGCCGGTGCACTTGTCATTGATGTAGAAGTTTCCGGAAGCGTTGCGAAGCGCTTTCTCCACCTTTGCAATCACCTGGCGATCCTGTGCGAAGACAGCACCGGTCAGAGCGTACGGAGAAGCGGATACTTCTTCGCAAGCTTGATTACGAGAAGATACCGGAAGCCGATATCAATGTTATAATTACGATTAGTGAAGGCATCAGTCCGAGTTTAGGTCGGAAGGGAAGAAGTTGCCCCCTGTATGGATTGAGTTGCCTATGGCGAGACTGTTTTGGGAAACGGAGGAGATACTCTTTTGAAAACACTGGTTGTGTATTATTCCTATTCCGGTATCACTAGAAAATTGGCGGAAGATATTGCCTTACTGACAGACGGAGAATTGCGAGAGCTGAAGCCTCAAAAGCCGTATTCATATTCTTACAATACAGCTGTGAAAGAAGTAAGGGGAGAGATTGAGAGAGGATACTGCCCGCCGCTTCAAGAAGGGGCAGAGCCTGTTGGAGATGCAGAGTTGATTTTTATAGGTTCGCCGAACTGGCTGCATACCTTTGCACCGCCGGTGTTGTCTTTCCTTCGGGCTGTTAATCTGAGCGGAAAGACCGTAATTCCCTTTTGCACCCACGGAGGCGGCGGTTTCGGGGATATGCCGGAGCGCTATCGAAAAGAGTGTAAGGGCGCTGTGCTAAGGGACGGCATTGCTTTGAAGGGGGATTACAGCTTTGATGTGTTGGAAGCCTGGATTCGCAGCTTATAAGCGCTATCATTCTTTTGACGAAATAGCTGATGAAGGTACCTCAGAGAATTGAATGTACGCCGTGAACTGCACCGCAGCAAATGTATTTTCACATTTGCTGCGGTTTTTATTACCCTTTGAAGCCTTGCGGTAAGCGTAGCATCCTGAAAAGCAATGGGGTACAATAGGGCTTGATAAAAACAAATTGCCAACCCCTGTCAGGAGAGGACCATGATTCAATATATCTGTAAACAGTGCGGCGCGCAGCTGGAGCTCGGCAGTGCCGGCGGCTTTCGTTGTTCGTATTGCGGGGCAAGAGCCTTTTTGTCGGATGCCGAATTAAAAGGGAATACGGAATTCCGGAAGAAGCTGCTGTCCTACTATAAGGCCAAGGCGGATGCGAAGGAGCAGGACTACAGCGGAGACACACTTTGGGAAGAGAACGGCAGTGCAAGTTATCGCATGCAGAACGGGAAAACGCTGACGCTTTCCTATATGGACCACTATTCCTATCCCGAGCTTGTGTGCTACCTCTGCCGGGAAACAGTGGTTTATGTATTCGATCGTGAGGAAGGGGCAAATGCCTTTTTGCGGGGGCTATCCCAGCTCGCCTTTCCCGCGGCGGATGTGAAACTGGTCCGCTGTTTTCCGCAGTTGAAGAGCAAACTCTACCTGGACGAGGGGAAGCTTGGCCTCATCTATACGCGGAAGCCGTATTTCTACCCGGCGGAGGTATTTGCGCCGTTTGCATCGGAACATTTGGCCTGGGTCATCTCCCGCATGGAGAATATCTGCTGCGCCCTCGAGTATTCGGAACTGGAGCACGGGAACATCACGGCGGCGAGTCTTTTTATCAACCCGATAACGCATGAGGGTATGCTCTTTGGCGATTGGCGAGATGTAAAGAAAAAAGAGAGCAAGCGGGATTTGCGGGATCTCCGGGAGGCGGCGAAGTCGGTTGCGGAAGATATGCATCACCCGCGGGAGCTGGAATTATTTCTTACCTCGGAACCCGCAGCGGATGCTTACGCGGACTTTGCGGCTTGGGACAAGGTGATTGAGGATGGCTTTGGCGGCCATCGTTTTACAAAAATGGATTGAGTCAGGAGGAAATTATGGGGTACGGAAGTTATTCGGCGGCGGATTGGCAGAAACTGAAGAACAGCAGAAAACTCTCCAACGGGCAGAGCGTCGGAGAGGTCTTTAAGAGAACAGAATGCAACCCGAAGATGGATCCTAAGTTTATCGGCACGCGGGAGTGCTTTGACTCGGAGGAACACCCGAATACCACGCCGATTGTGGTCGGTCTGGATGTGACGGCTTCGATGGGCTATCTCGCGGTGGAGCTTGCGACCGGCGCCCTGAATGAGTTGATTACCAAGCTCTACTCCACCGGCGCGGTTGAAGATCCGGCGCTCATGTGCGCGGCCTACGGTGATTTTCAGGATAAGTCTCCGCTGCAGGTTACGCAGTTTGAATCGGACATCCGAATTGCGGAGCAGCTCTTGGAACTCTATTTTGAAAACGGCGGAAGCGGAGAGGTGGTTCCCACCTGCCTCTGGGAGTTTTTGGCGAGACACACCAACATTGATGCGATTCGGAAGAGAAAGCAGAAGGGCTTTTTGTTTACCATAGGGGATAATGCGGAGATTCGCAGCGAGTCCGTGGGAGCTACGGTAGAGCGCGTTATCGGGGATGCGCTTCCGGGGGAAGTGACGAGGGAGAGCCTTTTAAAGGAAGTTGAGGAGTCCTTCCATGTGTTCCATATTATGATAGGGCACGAAAACAAGGGGAATGCGGAACTACTGCCGGGGCACTGCATGGTGCTGGATCGCGAGAGCATTGCCTGCCTGCCGGAAATCATCATCAGCACCATTCAGCTCCAAAAGGGCGAGGCGAGGGAGGATGTTCTGGCGCGTTGGGATGAGCTGAACCGGCCGGTCATCAGCGCGGCGCTTGCGCAGCTCTCGCTGCAGGCGGACGCCGACATTCAGTTATGAGAAGCATTGCGGTCATCGGAAAAAATTTCGGAGATGAGGGAAAGGGGCTTGCGACAGCAAGCCTCTCTCGCGTTCTCGGGAAGCCGCTGATTATTAAACACAACGGCGGCGCGCAGGCCGGGCACACCGTGGAAGATGCGGAGGCTGCTTGGCGCTTTGTACACCACCAGATCGGTGCCGGGGCAGAGTACGGGGCACCGACGCTGTTTGCGGAACACTTTATGCCGGATCTCTATCAACTCGGGAAGGAAGTCGCAGACTTTACGCAGGTTGTCGGCTTTGTACCCTTGCTCTATTCCGAGAAAACAGCGCGCGCTACCACCATAGACGATGTGCTTCTTAACATGGGTGCGGAAGCCGCTCGCGGCGATGCGCGGCACGGTTCCTGCGGCATGGGCATCGATGAATGCGTGCAGCGAAACCGCGCTGGGTACGGGCTCAGCGTAGAGGAAGTCGCCGCATGGAGTGAGACAGAGCTCTTACTGCGATTGCGTGAGCTGCGGACACGCTACACGAGAAAAAGAGCGGCGGAGCTCGGCATAGATCGCGAGAACCCGTACTTTGAACTGTTGGAAAATGACACAGTGCTTCAAAATTACGTCGCGGAAGTGAAGGCGAACATAGGTCTTCTGACTTTGGTGGATGCAAACCGGGATTGGCTTTCGCAATTTGAGCATCTCATTTTTGAGAGCGGACAGGGCCTTCTTTTAGACGAGGACTATGAAGTCTATGCGCCGCATTTGACCTCCTCAAAAACAGGGATGCATAACCCGGCGCAATTCCTCGAAAAGCGAGGTCTCACCCTGGATGAGGCAATTTATGTGACGCGAAGCTATGTGACGCGCCACGGAGAGGGACCGCTGCCCAGTGAGACAGAGCGTGACAAGCTCCCCGGTGTCGGAGAGGATCTCACCAATCAGCCGAACGAATGGCAGGGAACACTCCGCTATGCGCGGCATGAGAGTATGGAGGCCTTTTTTGCGCCTGTGGAGCGGGATAAAGACTCGGTTCAAATGTTCTCAAGCGCCCGCGATACCAAGCTTTCGATTCTGATTACGCATTTAAATGAGACGGGTAATCGACTGTATTTTGTAGAAGGGGATGTTTCGTTTGAGCGGGTGGAAAGGGAAGGAGAGAGAAGGGGGATACGGTGTATACGGATTGAAAGATTTGAGTTGAAAGATTTGAGCGAATCGGAAATGTTGACACCAAATACGACACCATATAAAATAAGGACAGGGGCAAAAGATGTCAAAGTGGGAAAAGCTTCTGAGAAGGATTCTGACATTGTCGAAGGACTTGCGTTTTGACGAATTGCGAAGAGTACTCGAAAGTTACGGCTATGTCATGAAGGCACCGAAAAGAGGAAGCAGTCATTACACATTTAGGAAACCGGGAAGTAATCCGATTACCATCCCGAAGATGAACCGATTAAGAGAGTGTATGTTGAAATGGTAAGAGATGTTGTTCTGGGGGATGCACCATATGAAGAGTCTTGAATACTATATGAATCTTCCCTATAAGTTGGAGATTGTGCCTGATTTGGATGAAGGCGGATATGTGGCGCGCTATCCGGAACTGCCGGGTTGCATTACCGTTGGGGATAGCGTTGAGCATGTCGTATCGAATGCGCTCGATGCAAAGCGCGAATGGCTAAGTGCCGCCCTCGAGGATGGCATACCGATATCGGAACCCGGTGAATTAGACGATTACTCGGGGCAATTTAAGCTCCGTCTCCCGAAGAGTCTGCACAAATCCTTGGCAGAGCATTCGAGAGCGGAAGGAATTAGCATGAATCAATATTGCGTCTATCTGCTTGCAAGGAATGATGCCTTGGCGAAAGCATAAGCGAGAAGGCGCTGGCACTCGATGATCGAATGGTCGGAATAAATGGACATAAGGGATGCGTCTCCGTGAATCACAGAGGCGCATTTTTGTTGTATCCTTCGTTTGGCATGATATAGTGATAGAAAGCTGATAAGAGGAGTGTTGAGCATGGCGAGCAGATATATCATCAAGTACAACGACGGCGCGGTTGAGATGACAAAACCGAATAGCACGATTCTGGTATATAAGATTCCGTATACCAATCTAAAAGCAGTGAAGCCGGGATTTGTGATACCGAATCTATTCATCGTGTACATTTTATTCGGGAAAAACACACGAGGGAAAGACGTGCTCTATGTGGGAAAGTCAAAAAATGGTCTTGCAAATCGCCCCACTGCGCACGACGATAAATATGAGAACTGGTCCGCCTGCTATATTTTGACACAGTTTAAGGAGCGCACATTTTTTAATGACGGTACCATTCAGTATTTGGAAGACGTCTTAAATCACAGAATCAACGAGCTGAATTTGTACCACAATACGACGCTTACGACAAGCTCCGGTACGGCAAACACAGACGATGTGGAGAATTGTGACGATTACCTTGTCGAAGTATATAAGATGCTGGATATTCTTGGACTTGATTTGATTACCAATTCCGAAGAAGCCGAGGCAGAAAAAGACCTTGAAGAGTTTGAATGCGGCTATCGGGTAAGCGATAGGGCAAAAATACCGGAGGGTATCTACTATTTTGCAAGGAAAATCAAAAGGCTCGGAAATACCTTGTTGCGAGGCGAGATGAGGGTAAAGAACGGTACATTTACGCTTTTGAGAGGAAGTGATATTGCGACGGAAACAGGAATCGGACTGGCGCCGTCTGTCGATGAAAAAAGGAACCGGGCTAAGGTGGAAGATGGGAAATTGATGGAAGATATTGAACTGACATCTCCTTCTGCCTGTGGTGAATTTATCATGGGGGCTTCTTGCAACGGTTGGGATGCCTGGAAAACAAAATCCGGAGAACCAATCGATTGTTATCGCAAGTGAGCTGTATCGCGTGAGAATCTCGCCATGAAGCGGCCGGAGAATTGGCGACCGAGGGATTTTCGGAAGCCCCGAAGCTTGCGCCGCGTATACTCGCGTTACAGGTACATACGCCCTGAGTTGTGATCTTTCTCCGCTATCGGAGTTTTGCAAAGGGGTGTAGATATAGAAGTTTGCGAACCCGATTGCTTTTCGCCGCATCGGAAACGGTGCCTACAGTTTTGCGGAGCGGAATCGGGAAAATGGCATTACAGTGTTAAGGAGAGTCAATATGTGGTCAACGGAGAGTGTGTTTTATCAGATTTATCCCCTGGGTTTTTGCGGTGCGCCGAAGGAGAACAACGGTGTGCTTGTGCCCCGGATTCGGAAGGTGACGGAGTGGATTCCGCATTTAAAGCGCCTGCATGTGGATGCGGTCTATTTTTCGCCGGTGTTTGAATCCGACCGTCACGGCTACGATACGCGGGACTATACGAAGATTGATTGCCGCCTCGGCAGCAATGCGGATTTTGCGGAAGTCTGCAAGGCACTCAAAGAGAACGGGATTCATGTGGTTCTGGACGGTGTCTTTAATCATGTGGGGCGCGGCTTCTGGGCTTTTCAAGATGTGCTTCAAAAGCGGGAGCAGTCTCAATATAAGGACTGGTTTTACATTCACTTTGACGGGAATTCCAATTATAACGACAGCTTCTGGTATGAAGGCTGGGAAGGACACTTTGAACTGGTCAAGTTAAATCTTGATAATCCGCAGGTGACGGAGTATCTCTTCTCCTGCATCAAAGCCTGGATTGAGGAATTTCAGATTGACGGCCTGCGCCTGGATGTGGCCTACTGTCTGAATCCGAACTTTATGCGAAAGCTTCGCGCGTTCTGCGATTCCGTGAAGCCGGACTTCTTCCTGCTCGGTGAGATTCTGTTCGGCGACTATAAGCGCATTGTAAATCCCGAGATGCTGCATAGCTGCACGAACTACGAGTGCTATAAGGGACTGTATTCGAGCTTTAACGACCTGAACCTCTTTGAAATCAACTACGCGCTGAACCGTCAATTCGGAAAAGAAGGTCATGCCATCTATCAGGGCGAGCATCTGCTCAGCTTTGCGGATAATCACGATGTGACCCGCGTGGCGAGTATCCTAAAGGAGAAGCGACATCTGCCCCTCCTCTACTGCCTGCTTTTCGGCATGCCGGGCATCCCCTGCATTTACTACGGCAGCGAGTGGGGCATCTTGGGTGAAAAAGGCCATGGCAGTGACGATGCGCTCCGCCCGGAACTCGCTGCGCCCGAGTGGAACGAGCTCACGGATGCCATTGCCTCCTTTGCGGAGATTCATAAGAGCAACAAGGCGCTCACGCACGGCGATTATAAGAGCATTGTGCTCACGAACCGTCAGCTGGTATTTGAACGGGAGTTTGAGGGAGAGCGAATTTGGATCGGTTTAAACGCCGAGGACAAAGCGTATCACGCGCACTTTAACGGGGCGGATATTAGCGCGGCGACGGATCTTTTGCGCGGAGAGCAGGTAGCCCTCCACGACGGATATCAAATGCCGCCCTTTGGCTACTTCATTTGGAAACTCAATTAAGCTTTGAAACAGTACTCGAATCGGAACCGAAAGAGAATTGAAAAAGAATCAAAAAAGAACCCGCAGGTCTGCCATCTCGGAGACTTGCGGGTTCGAACATGGGGTATACAAAGGAGAAGCCGTTCACGTTCATGAGGATGCCGTAGGCAAGCGCCAGGAACCAGAAACCGGCAAAGATGGGAAGTGTGTAGGGAAAGGCAGCTTTCAAGGCTTTTTGTTTCATCAAGCCCTCCTTGAAACCAAAACAAACAAAATGTAAGATAAAATGAACGGGGAAAGAATACCACCGAACGCTAAAACACACAAGGTGTAAATTATAATTTTCGCTTGCGGAGACTGCCATGGAAGCCGGAGAAATCATTGCGTACAATCTGAAACGCTTGAGAAACGAAAAGAACCTGACCTTGGGGCAGCTTGCCAACATGGCAGGCGTCAGCAAGGTGGTTCTCTCGCAGATTGAAAAGGGAGAGGCAAACCCCACCATCAATACGATATGGAAGATTACGGGAGCACTGCAGTTGCCGTATTCCGCGCTCTTGGAAATGCCGGAAAAGGCTGCGGTTCAAATTCGGAAAAAGGAGATTTCCGCACTTTCGGAGGACAAGTACCATATCTTCAACTATTATGCGAAGACCGCAGATCGAAACTTTGAACTGTATCAGATTGAGGTGGAGCCGGGCTGCGAGCACGCATCCATCGGGCATTCCGCGAACAGCTTTGAGTATCTGATGCTGCTGAAAGGAGAGTTGGTTCTGGAAACCGGCGGTGAGGAATATTTTCTCAAGAAGGACGATGCCATCTGCTTTGATGCCTCCGGCGCGCATTCCTATAGAAATAGCGGAAAGAAGGATGCCAAGGCTGTGCTGCTCATTTATTATCGGTAAAGGCGAAGCAGAGTGTCTCTTCGGAGCGTTTCTACCCCAAACGTGTACAGGAGGTTTGATATGAAGTTGTTGCTGACAGGTTTTACGCCGTTTGACGGCGAGACAATCAACCCGGCGCTGGAGGCGGTGAAGCGCCTTCCGAATGGAATCGCAGGCTTGGAAATCGTGAAGTTGGAGGTCCCGACGGTATTCGGCGAGTCCATCCGGCTGGTTCAGGAAGCGATAGAGCGTGAGCAGCCCGACTTTGTGCTATCGGTTGGGCAGGCGGGCGGCAGAGCGGCAGTCACGCCGGAGCGCGTTGCCATCAACGTGGACGATGCGCGAATCCCGGACAACGCGGGACAGCAGCCGATTGATGTCCCGATTTTCGCGGACGGAGAGAATGCCTATTTTGCGACCCTGCCGGTGAAGGCAATGGCGGAAGCCATACGGAAGGCGGGACTGCCCTCGGCGCTCTCGAACACCGCGGGGACCTATGTTTGTAACCACTTGATGTACGGCGTCTTGTATCATCTGAATCAAAAAAACAGCCGTGCCAAGGCCGGTTTCATTCATGTGCCCTATATCCCGGAGCAGACCGCAGATAAGCCGGGTGTCAAATCCATGCCGCTTGACGAGATCGTGAGGGCATTGGAGGCAGCAATTGCCGCGATACCGGCACATGAGACGGATATAAAAACGGCTTACGGAAGAGAGTCGTGACAACCATGATTGAGAAAATCAACGGTGACACAGCCCAGTTTGAAGCGCCGCTCACGGCGGAAGATATGGCGGATCTATTGTCGGATGACAAAATACGGCTGATCCGTCCCTGGGGCGGCTATCGGCCGGGAGAGGCGGATTTGGAGAAGCTCAATGACTTTTTTCGCCTTCGCCCGGAAATCGAATTTTGTGCGACAGAGCCGGGGCAGCTTGTAGATCTTCCGGAATTGCAGCGGGTTAGCGAAGCGGTCTCAGGCTGCTTCGGTGAGGGACTTTCGGGCTTAAAAGCGCTGAAACGATTGCTTAGCCTCGGTCTCACGGAAGCGGATCTCACAGCGCTCCCGGAATATGCGGATACGCTGGAGGAACTTAGCCTTTCCGGCAGATTAAGTAAAAAAAGCGGCGCTTGCCTTTCTAAGCTCACGCGGCTTAAGGTACTTTCGCTGAGCGGAACCACACTGGAGTCTTTTGCTTGCATCGGCAAACTGCAACTCACTTACCTCTATGTATACGGCAACCGGCCGAACAGCCCTGCCGGACTGGAAGCACTTTCCTCGCTTCGGGAGCTTCGCGTGAAAAACAATTCCTCCTGGACGGATTTCTCGTTTCTCACGGAGCTTAGAAACTTAGAGTCGTTACGCCTGGATTACTGCGCCAAGTTGCGGTCGCTCGTTCCGCTCGACGGTCTTCGTCAACTGAGATACGTAAGGCTCGAAAACTGCGACAGCCTCGAAGACCTTTCGCCTCTCTGGCGTCTGACAGCGGACTGTGAGGTCTTCGCGACGGGAAGAAAACTTTTGCAGGCAGGGCTTGCCTACGAATACAGTCCGAAAACCGGCGTAGCGGAGTGGTGCAGAGAAGCTTCTCCCAATTTGCCGACAGAGCTTCTTGCGCGCGGGAGAGAGGTACAGTAGTAAGGCGGCGAAACCCGGGAAAACGAACGATATACCGGTCCGCAGGTCCGATTTTACACGGATTTGCGGGCCGGTTTTTCCTGCTGTCAAAGTGATTTTTTGTCTAAAAGCACCCGTCAAAGTGTATAAAACGATTGCCGTAAAAAGGAGTTCATTGTATAATAATTCAAAACTCAAAGCGTAAATCGGGTCGTGTTAGCGTGAAAGCAAAGGAAGGTCACGAAAGCCGAGACCCGTGCATGGCGCTGGGGGAGAAGGAGGAGAGGCATGAAAATCACGGAGATTCGGCTCGGCAGCATCTCGGTGCCGTTGCGGGTGCCTTTTAAGACAGCGCTTCGCACGGTGACAAGTGTCGAGGATATCATTCTCGAGATTCACACCGACACGGGAGCGGTGGGCTACGGCGAGGCACCGCCGACGGGCGCGGTGACCGGGCACACGACGGGCGCCATCATCGGGGCGCTGAAGGATCACATCATCCCCAACCTTCTCGGCAAAGATATCGATGCGTTTGAGGATTTGATGCAGCTTGTTCAGTCCTGCGTACACGGAAACAGCAGTGCGAAGGCCGCGGCGGATATGGCGCTCTGGGATCTCTACGGGCAGCTTTATAAGCTTCCGGTCTACAAACTTCTCGGCGGCGCACGGAAACAGCTGGTGACGGATATCACCATCAGCGTAAACGAGCCGGAGGAGATGGCGCGGGATGCCGCAACGGCGATTGCGCGCGGGTATGACTGCCTGAAAGTTAAGGTCGGCGCGGACCCGACGCTGGATGTGGCGCGGCTCCGGGCAGTACGTCAGGTCGCCGGCGCTGACATTCGCCTCCGCATTGACGCAAATCAGGCCTGGGAGCCAAAGCAGGCGGTGCGTATCTTAAATGAGATGCAGGAGCAGGGACTCAAGCTTGAATTTGTCGAGCAACCGGTCAAGGCGCACGATATCGAGGGGCTCAAATATGTGACCGAGCATAGCTACGTGCCCGTACTGGCGGATGAGAGCGTGTTCTCCCCGCGCGATGCGATGCGGGTACTGGAACAGCGGGCGGCAGATTTAATCAACATTAAACTTATGAAGTGCGGCGGCATCTACAACGCGCTGAAGATTGCGGCTGCGGCAGAGATTTACGGTGTGGAGTGCATGATTGGTTGCATGCTGGAGGCGAAGATCTCGGTGAATGCGGCGGTTGAGCTCGCCTGCGCCAAGAAAGTCTTTACCCGCATCGACTTGGATGGTCCGGTGCTCTGCAGCGAGGATCCGATACTGGGCGGTGCGCGTTTTGAAGAGAAGTTAATCACGGTTTCGGATGAGGCCGGCATGGGCATCCGCGGCGTGGATGGCTTGCGTTACCTGGATTGAGCATCAAACAATAAAAGATGGGGGATAAAGAGATGATCACCAACGGGTTTACCTACATTGCGTTTCTTATTTTCCTTGCCGGGATGCTGCTGTTCCTGGAGAAAAAGACCAAGGCGAAGATTTTTAACATCGTTCCGCCGCTGGTCTGGATTTATGTGCTGAACATGGTCTTTTGCACCATGGGACTCTACAATTCCGAGGCCTGCTCAAACACGTATTCGGCGCTCAAAAACAACATTCTCTACGCGATGATTTTTGTCATGCTGCTTCGCTGCGACTTTAAGAAGCTCTCAAAGCTCGGCGGGCGCATGGTGGCAATCTTCCTCGGCTGCTCGCTGACACTGGCGGTCGGCTTCCTGATCGGCTACCCGATTTTTAAGGGCACGCTCGGCACGGATACCTGGGGTGCGGTTGCAGCGCTCTATGCTTCCTGGGTCGGCGGTTCCGCTAACATGGCGGCCATGCAGGCGGCACTTCCGGTCGATGCGGGCGCATACAGCTGTGCGCTCGCTTTGGATACCGTTTGCTACTCGGTCTGGATAGCGCTCCTCCTGCTCGCGGTCAAGTACGCGGGGCGCTGGAACACTTCGGTCAAGGCGGACACGTCTACACTGCAGGCCATTGCAGAGAGTGCGAATGCAGAGGTCGCAAAGGAGAAGAAGGTTGCGACCAGCGCGGACTGGATTTTCCTGATCGGTCTTTCGCTCATGGTTTCGGCTCTCTCCCAGATGGTCGGAAAGAGCTGCAATGCGGCACTCGCAGGTGTGGGGCTCGGTATGTTTGACAAGGGAACCCTGACGACGGTCTTTGTCAGTATCCTGGGACTCATCTGTGCGGGTACTTCGCTCGGCAAGCTCCCGGCGGTCGAAGAGCTCTCGAATGTATACCTCTATGTGGTGGTCTCGCTGCTCGCATCGACCGCATCGGTATCCGATCTGCTCGCGGCGCCCATGTGGGTGGTATACGGACTTTTCATCCTGGTCATCCATGTGGTGCTCATGTACCTGCTCTCGAAGGTCTTCCACTGGGATCTCTGCATGGTATCGACGGCATCGCTTGCAAACATCGGCGGTTCCGCCTCCGCACCCATCGTGGCATCTGCCTATGACGCTTCCTATGCGGGCATCGGTGTCCTGATGGGCGTGCTCGGCGCGGCAATCGGGAACTTCTGCGGACTCGGTATGGGAGTCTTGTTGCGGCTGTTTTTATAACAGCAGAGTCTTTGTGACAGCTTATCTAACTTGGGATGCCCGCACTGCGGGCATCCCTTTGCCGTTGACTTAAAGGAGAGTGCAATGGGAAAGAGCATCTTTGAAAGCATGTACCTGCCGCTTCCTTCTCCGGTGCAGCAGATGAAGGAGCGCGGAAATTTAAAAGAGGCAGAGGCGTATTTGCAGCATTTGCTGGAAACGGGAGACTGTCTCCCGGAGGAGCGGCAGCGCTTCCGCGCGGAGCTGGAAATACTCCGCCGTTTGCCCGCGGAATATCCCTATACAAGGGCGGAAGCGCTGGAACTTGTGCGGCGCTATGTTCCGAATTTTTCGGAGGCGGACTTTGATTCCTTGCGCACGGACGGCAGAATATTTTGGCGCTATCTGGACGGTGAGCCGCGCTATTTCGGCCGCTTCTTTGACTCGCTCTGTAAAACCGATCCCTTCTTTGCCGTAGCGGCGGAGAAGCAAGGGCATCATGTTCCCGGCAGTGACCGCAAGTTGCTTAGCGAGAGCGCGGAAAAAATGCGGGCGCAGGGAGAACTCTCTGTGCGCCTCGCGGTGCGCGCGGAACTGGAATTGAAGGAGGCAGTTTTCCGGGAAGGGGCTCTTGTTCGGGCTTACCTTCCTCTGCCGCGTGTTACGGAAGAGCAGAGTGAGATTGCGGTCGAAGAGATGAGCGCCGGGGGACTGCTCGGCGCGGAAGCGGCAGAGCAGCGCGTGGTCTTCTGGGAGGAAAGGCTACGCGAAAACCATCCTTTCACGCTTCGCTACCGTTTCCTGCATACCGAGAGCTATCGCGATGTCTACGGATTTGCGGAGAGAATGCAGGCTGTGGGCAAAAATACGAGTGAAAACAAAACGGAATACAAAGACTTAGCGGAGACGGGCGTCCATGCGGAGCAAGGAATAGAACAGAGAGAGGAGAGCGGGACCCAAAGCATCTCGGAATACCGCTTTGAAAGCAAGACGGAAGGTAACGAAAATCGGGCGGGAGACAACGAAAATCGTATGGCGAGCGGAATGGAGGTGTCTGTAGCGAACGGCCGAAACAGCGCCTTGTTTCCGCCGAGCGCGTACCTCAGGAGCCTTGCGGATGAGCTAACCGCGGGGGCGACGGAGCCCCTTGTCAAGGCAAAGTGCTTCTATGACTTCATCACAAAGAAGGTGCGCTACAGCTTCATGCCCTCTTATTTTTGCCTGGACAGGATGGCGGAGCGCTGCGCGACGGACCGCGTTGGCGACTGCGGCATTCAGGCGCTCTTGTTCCTATCGCTCTGCGAGGCGGTCGGAATCCCGGCGCGCTGGGAGAGCGGGCTAAAGACAGAGCCTAAGTTTATCGGCGCCCACGACTGGGTGCGTTTTTACAGCGCGGATTTCGGTTGGCGGGCTGCGGATTTATCCTACGGGGGTTCCGCTTGGAAGCGCGGAGACGAGCTCTTGCACCGCTTCTACTTCGGCAACGTGGACCCGTGGCGCATGGCGGCAAATGCGCGTATACTTGGAGAGACGGGTTTCCCGGAGCCGGAATTCCGCGCCGACCCTTACGACAATCAGGTGGGAGAGATGGAACTGGACGGTCGTGGTCTTCGCTACGAGGAATTCCGCCGCCGAAAAGAAGTGCTGCGGGCAGAAGAGATACGGCAGGTGATACGTCCGTAAGGAGCGGGAAACAATGAGGGACAGGAGTTTTAACAGCTGGATGCAGCGGGTTCTCTTTCAAAACTACGAAGACTGGCATATGAAGGAGCCGAACTATAACCGGAACGGTTTTAATATAATCGGAATTGATAACACGCTGAAAGCGATGCAGGACGGATATATTCCATATATGGAACTGACCCCGCCGCAGGCAATTCAGGGTTGCACGCGGATGAAGGCGATTGTCAACAAGAAAAAGGACGGTGTCGACTTATATCTGGATGTGGATGGCAAATCCTATATGATTCCGGCACTCGGCTATCCGGAGGCAGTGCGGATTTTGCGGAACTTTGTGAGCCGCTTAAAGCTCCCGGAAGCAAGCAGATATATCGAGGTACAGCGTGTAGACGGTAAGGCGATTCAGGCGGACTTTCGAAAACTCGCTCTGCTTTTGCTCGGTGACAGCGAGCGAACAAAGCGCTTTTTAAAAAAGCAGAGGCCTGACAGCATCGAAGCGGCGGAAGAAGCGCGGAATGCGCTTTACGAGGAGATGTTGGAGCAAAGAAAAGCGGTTGAACTTGAGTGGAAGTGCGACAAGGAGAGTTTCCTCGCGTTGGTCGGGGAACTCTGCAAGGCGCGGAAGCTTGCAATCCGGGAAGACGGTCTGCACGAGGCGCCCGGTGATATAGAAGGCTGGTGCCGGGAACTGAGTGCACAGTGGAACGATGACTGCCTCGCGGAGCTCGACATGTTCAGCGAGACGCACGGCTTGTTTCTGCTTGAAAGGGAACACTGTGATGAGGCGGTACGATTGGCAGAGAAACTGTTGCTGACCGTCAAGATATACGGAAGCGGGGAGGAAGCACGAAATGTTTGATTCACTGAAGAATTTCTTCGGCGGCAAAAAGGAGCCGGACGGATCGGAAAAACAGCAAAAGGCGCCCGTTCGCTTCACGCTGATGGCGGAGCGAGTTGTGCCGGACGCCGGGGAGCGGTTTTATGCCGAGGGAGAGCTCTTCGGCGAGGCTACGGTCGGTGAGCGGGTCACGATTTTACACCGCGACGGCAACATCTCCCACCCTGTCTTAGAGGAGATGCAGGGAGGCGGTGCAAACACGAAGCTCTTCTTTTCGGGAAAAGAGGGCTTATCCCTTGATTGGACCTACGCTCTGATTACGAATATTCCCTATCAGATTGAGGTCGATGTGAACCGGCCGATTGAAAACCCCTATCTCCTTGGGCTCACGCGGGTCGTTTTTCGCTTTCAGCAGGAAGGGGATTTTCTAAATCTCTTTTTCCGTGAGCTGGTGCGAAGCCACTATCTGCTCGCAGTGCGAACGGACGGAAGCCTGCCCGAGGGGAGCGGCACGGTGACATTGAAAAAGGGCATGCAGTTCGGCATTGCCCGCGTCACCCTGGATGAGGGTGAGGAAGCCTTGCCGGTCTATACGGATTGGGACGCCATACGACAGATGGAAGCGCAGGGGGCAAACGGGTGGAAGCGGGAGACCATGGTTCTCCACTTTCCGCAGCTTGTCGGGATGCTCCGGGAAAACGAGGGCTTTGTGATTAACCCCTACGGGCCGCAATTATTCTATGTCTCGCCCGACATCATCCGCAGCATTCAAAATTCTCCGGGGTATCAGAGTGAGTTCGGGGAGGCCAAGATGCAGAGTAAGACCGTCGAGCGGGATAGCAAGATGATGCTCGGCTACCCGGCGGAAAACGAAGAGGTGACGGCTTTAAAGAGCGCGCTGCTTGCCTATGCAAAATCGCGGCGGGAAATTGCCATGCTGGATTTGCTCCTAAAGAGCGACGAGGACGGAACCCAGTCCTATCTCATCATTCTGGATGTGCCGGAGGAGAATTGCCGCGCGTATTTTCAGGAGATTTACAATGCCTGCCGCCATCTTTTGCACCGCGTCTGCTACATGGATTTTGTGACCCTGCGGCGTGCGGGATTTGCGGACGGTGTGCGGACAGAGCCGCCGCTCTATGTCCGAGAGAATGAAGACTGAGACGAAAACGGTCGGATTTGGGTTTCCTTGAACGAAACGGGAGAACAGATTGTAATAAAGGTAAAAGATAACGGCCTCGGCCTTGCGGAGGAAGATAATTTGAAACACGAATCAAGGCGTAATCTTCCGTGGATAGAATGAAGACAGCTTTTACCGTGCTCTGTTCACTTGCCATTCTGACTGCGGTAGGTACCGGAACAGCCTTTGCGGATGCGGGCGTCGATCCGGTCGCGGCAGAAAATGTGCGCACCGAGTTCGATTTTGAGCAGGGCCACTTCATCTACGATGTGGAGTTCACCGCGAACGGAACGGAGTACGGCTATTGGATTCAGGCTTCGGACGGAAGTGTAGTCAAGAAGAAGATTGAGCTGATTGGCGCGGGCGGAAGCAAGACCGGCATCACCGCGGCAATCACGCAGAAGGACGCGAGAAAGATTGCCCTTGAGGACGCGGGACTTATGGAGGCGGAAGTTACTATCAGCGCCGAGAAGCTGGATACGGAAAACGATGACGGCGTGCCGAACTATGACCTGGATTTCTACACCGCAACCCACGAGTATGACTACGAGATCAATGCGCTCACGGGTGCCATCATGGATAAGAGCGTGGAAGTGAACGAGCACGCGGTGCCGGAGACCAAGCTCGCAGCGACCGCAGCGCCGACTGCGGCGGCAACCGAGGCCGCAAGAGGTTTTATCGGTGTGGATCGTGCAAAGTCGATTGCGCTGGGACACGCGGGTGTCTCGGCATCCTCGGTATCCTTCTCCAAGGCGAAGCTCGATGACGATGACGGCAGAGGCGTGTACGAGATCGAGTTCTATGTAGGAAACACAGAGTATGATTATACGATGATGCCTACTCCGGAGGCATCATCGTATATGATATAGACCGCGATTGATCCTTACAGAGGGCCCGTTCGGAAAATGATTCCGAACGGGGCTCTTGTTCGTTGATTGGCAGCGCGAACGGCGTTACAATATACCTAGAGATGACATGGAAAAATCGGCCCGATTGAATGTAAGCGTCAGGCCGATATTCAGATCGAATATCGAGAAATTTGTCTGTAGAAGGTATGCGAAGTGAGGGGCAATTATGTTGGATCAAAAGGGCTTTGATCTCTGGGCAGAAGACTATGATAAGTTTGTGGGGATTTCCGAGGAAAAAAACACCTATCCCTTTGCCGGATACAGAGCAGTGCTCGGAAACATCTATCAAAGTATTATGCGAAAGCCGAAAGCTGTTGTTCTGGACCTTGGCTTTGGAAGCGGAAGGTTGACGGCCAAGCTGTATGAAAAGGGCTGTACCGTTTATGGGCAGGACTTTTCGGAGCATATGATCGAACTTGCCGCGCAAAAGATGCCGGAGGCGAGGCTCTATCAGGGGGACTTTGCAGAGGGGCTGGCAGAACCGCTCCTCAGAGAACGCTATGACTTTATCATAGCGACCTACTCGCTACATCATCTAGGTGATGAGCAGAAGCTTCTGCTTTTGCAAGCCCTCCGCAAGCTGCTGAACCCGGGCGGGCAGCTTTTAATCGGCGATGTGATGTTTGAGGACCGGGAGAAGCTGGAGCAGTGTCGAAGGGAGGTGGGCGATGCCTGGGATGAAGAAGAGATCTACTTTGTTGTGGACGAACTGAAGCAGATGTTTCCGGAGTTTAGGTTTGAGAAAATTTCATTTTGTGCAGGTGTGCTGGAGCTTGACTGTGAGGCGTTGCGCGCAAGAGAATAAAGAAAAAAGAACGGAGCGCCTTGTTTTCTTAAGGCATTCCGCTCTTTTTTACGGTCAACAGATCAGAGTGTTGACCCAGTTCTTACGCACGACAGCACAGGCAGCCGCAAGGTCGTGTTTTTGCAGGGCGGAGATCAGCTCCTCATGCTGTTTGGGAGAACGACTTTTGCTGGCATCTGCGATATAGTACATGTTTTCAATTCGCGCCACATGGCTTTCAAGTGTCTCAATGAAGCGTTTTAAAAAGGTGTTATTGGATAAGGCAACAAAAACGCCGTGAAAGCGGCTGTCATATAGACGTATGGTCTTTACATCGGAATCATGACAGGCTTTGGAGAACTTTTGATTGAGTGACCGGAGCTCAAGAATTACTTCATCATCGACAGAAGGGAAGGAAAATTCCAAGGCGAGGACATGAAGCTTATATCAAGAAAGAAGTGTTGAAGAGGGCAATCTGTGTTGAATTGTAACGCAAACGGCGTTACAATCTTATAAGGAGGTAATTGTCATGGAAAAAACAGCGACATTAAACTTGAGGGTCAATCCGACATTGAAAGCGGATGCGGAGGCAATCCTCGGACAATTAGGTCTTCCGATGTCAACGGCAGTGGATCTGTTTTTAAATCAGATAGTGCTTACGGGCGGTCTTCCTTTCGCAGTGAGTTTACCCGCTGTGCCCGCCGGCATAGATGCACGTGGGATGAGCGAAGAAGAAATTCGCGAAAAACTACGGAGAGGTTATGAGGATTACCGGAGCGGAAAGGTGCAGGATGCCGCAAGTACATTTTCAAAGTTTCGGGATAGTCACAGAAAATGAAGCGATATACAGTCCGGATTACAGATCAAGTAGTCGGAGACATGGAGGAGCTGTATACGTATATCGCTGTTCAGTTTAGAGCGCCGGAGAACGCAATGAGGCAGTACGATTGAATTGCGGAAGCCATCCTCACGCTTGACCAATTTCCCGAACGTTTTGGGTGTTTTCACACCGAACCGGAATACTCTATGGGGATCTGCAGGATGGTGGTAGATAACTTTTTGGTCTGCTATGTCATCGAAGCGGATGTTGTCACGGTAACGAATGTTCTGTACGGAGCTTCCGATGTTCGACAGAGATTGAAGAATCGTAGAGAGGGTTGAGAAGGACAGTAGTTGTTAGTGCATGAGTGTTTAGTCGCAGACTTTGAATGACGTGGTCTGCGACTTTTTTGTGTTTCTTGCTCCTTGCCCCTTGCTAGAGCGGCTGTCAAACCTGTGCTAAAATACAGGTGTTGGAGAGTGCTTTTTATAAAAAACACCGAACGATTTGTTTGTCGATGCGGATGAGAATAAGAGGGGAATGAAAGATGAAAGGCTATGCGGAAAACAAGGCATACGGAACGGTAGCGCCGATCAAGGGTACGAATCCGAGGCAGCTTTATGAGCATCAGAAGCAGGCCATGGAGAATTTGACTGTCATGGATACGGAAGAGAAGTACAGTACTTTGGTTGTACTCCCGACCGGAGGCGGTAAGACCTATACGGCATCGACTTGGCTCTTGAAGCACGCGATTGACCGCAACAAAAAGATTCTCTGGCTGGCACATCGCCACACCTTGCTTGAGCAGGCCGCGGAGTCGTTTCAAAAATATGCGTATGCGACAACGATTCCGCACACGAGCTCTTTTACCTATCGCATTATATCCGGGGCGGTGGCTCACGACCGCGCGGTTGATATCACAGCGAAGGACAATATCTTGATTGCGAGCAAGGACAGCATAGGGCGAAATCTTCCTGCCTTGAATTCGTGGCTGAAAGGGGAAGATGAATTGTACCTCGTGATTGACGAGGCGCATCACAGCACGGCAAAGACCTATCGCAAGGTGATTGAGTACCTTCAAAAGAAGGTCAAACATCTCAAATTAATCGGCTTGACCGCAACGCCGTTCCGCACGGGTGAGGAGGGCGCGGGACAGTTGGGAAATCTTTACCTGAACGGCATGCCGGAGCACAGGGGGATTGCCTACAAAATTGATTTAAAGGAGTTAATCAAGCGTCGCATTCTCGCAAAACCGATTTTTACAACCTGTCTGACTGATGAGTCCTACGGACAAAACCTAGGCCTTGATGATTTGGAGAAGATTCAGCATTTCGATACACTCCCTGAGGAGTTGAGCAAAGCCATTGCGGAGAGCGCGGCGAGAAACAAACTGATTGTAAATACGTATCAGAAAAATCAAGACGAATACGGGCAGACCCTTGTTTTTGCGGTGAATGTGGTACAGGCAATTACGCTGTCGAAACTCTTTAACAAGGCCGGGATTCCGGCTGATTTTGTGGTGTCCGCGATTCGGGATGAGTTGACCGGAGCCAACATTAACCAGGAAGACAATGAACGGAAGATTCGGGCATATCAAGAGGGGAAGCTAAAGGTTCTGGTCAATGTGATGATACTGACGGAGGGCGTGGATCTCCCGCAGACCAAGACCGTCTTTTTGACACGCCCCACGGTATCGACCATTTTGATGACACAGATGATAGGGCGCGCGCTGCGCGGAGAGGCTGCCGGAGGTACCGCGACGGCGCACATCGTATCCTTTGTGGACAACTGGAATGAGCACATCGCCTGGGTCAATCCGGAGAGTTTACTTGCAGGCGGTGAGGATACCGACAAACAGGCAGAGCGTGAGGCAAGAGCCATCCGTATGATATCGATTAAGAAAATCCAGGAGTTCGCTGCTATCATGGATGATTCCGTCGATACAACAGCCATAGAGAGGGTGCCTTTTAACAAACGGATTCCGATCGGCATGTATATGATGTCGTATCAGGAACAGGAAGGTATGGATTTGAGCTGGCAGGTGATGGTCTATGACAGCACCAAGAAGGCGTATCAGGGGCTGATGAAGGCACTGCCGGACTTATTCCAATCCTACGGAAACGATGACGAGTATCCGCCGGCCGAGCTCATTGATGAAATGGAAGAGCAGTGCAGGGCGAGCTTCTTTACCGGTGATATGATTCCCTCGTACGACCCGGAAGATATCCGTCACATTCTGATGTATTATGCGCAGCACAGTGAAGTACCGGCCTTCTATACCTTTGATGAGATTGAACACAGCAAGCTCGATGTGGCGCAGATTGCGCGACACATCATTGAGTCAGGCATGAATTATCTTGGGCAGACGAAGTATTTGAATGAACTCTGGGAACAAGGGGATGAAAATCTGCTGCGCCTGTTCTTCGGGATGAAGAGTTATTTTAGACGTCAAGTTGATATAGAACTTCAGAGAATCGTGGAACCGGAAACCTTTGAGACGAAAAATGTCAGTTACGGGAAGCGCCGCTTTGAGGATATGCCGCTCAGTGAGATGCGCAAATACCCGGGAGGTGCGGAATACGAAAAGGCCCTGCGTGAACAGGCCTTTGCGAAAGCCAAAGTGAAGGGCGGAAACTATGTCTGTGCTTGTTGCGGAAAACAGTTTCGAAACCGCATTTACTTACAGGTAGACCACATCGTCCCCATGAATCAGGGCGGAAAAAGCGTTCCGGAAAATCTACAGGTTCTGTGCAGGACTTGTAACGGGGCAAAGGGAGATCACTGATGGAGGTCTGCCTTACCCCGCTTGAGATGGCCTGCATTGAGGAGAGCATAGGCCTGGCGATAAAAGATACTTATGCGCTTGAGCGGCTTGTATGGACCTTCGAGAAGAACCTGCTCCCGGAGATTTATCGGGACAATCTTAAGAACTGGATGTTGGCCGTCCATTTTTGCGGCGCTTATCTTCACGACAGAGCGGCGCTTGCGTCGGAGTTTCCGCTCATCACAAAAGAACTGCAAGGGATAAACGATAAAAACGAGCAGTCTCTTCTCGGAACAAACCAAGCTCTGTTTGAGATGGAGTTTTATGAGCTGGAATTTTATCTAAAGCGCATGCGGATTGTGATTTTGTACCATGGGAAACAGGACTATGTCCGAGTGAAGCTCAAGACGCTTTTGCGGGCATACGGATATCAGCGCAGAAGTGCAAAGCTCATGGCGTTTCTCAAGCAAGGCATGGAACGCTACGGCCTGGTCTCCTTCCTGCGGGGCAATCAGCGCTGTGACATCGAAGAGATTCGCTTGGATGATATGATTAGTTTTCGCGTGAAAAGTGAAAGAGGCAATCAAAGTTTAAGCAAATCGTAACGGAAACTTACTTTGCTTTCGAAGCCAAAAGAGAGATAATTCATTTGTACCTGTTTTAAATCCAACAGAGCTCCATATCGAAGCGCTACGGTATTAGAGGCTACAGCCCGGCAGTACAGACTGCGGTCCGCTTCCAAGGGATGTTTGTCGGAAGGCAAGGAGGAGCAATATAAAAGTCATTCTGATCAGGCATTGTAAAGTAAAATATGACTGGCGCAGCCTTTACAGTTCGGCAGAGTTTGACCGGGCGTGTCGAGAGTACGACAGAGCTCCGATTGAAGCCGCAAAGCCGTCAGTTATTCAAGAGGCAGTGGGCACTGTTTACATCAGCCGCTTAGAGCGAAGCAAAAGCACTGCGCTTTGCTTCTTTGGTAAAGCGAAATTAAAACAGACGGAACTCTTGGATGAGGTTCCTCTTAGATCAAGTTTTGATACGGAATTACGGCTGCCCCTCTGGTTTTGGAATTTGATGGGGAGAATCCAGTGGTTTCTGAATTATCCGAGGCAAGCAGAGCCCAGGCGCCTCACAGAGCGCCGAGCGAAAAA
Source organism: Stomatobaculum sp. (assembly GCF_057248925.1). Taxonomy (NCBI): domain Bacteria; kingdom Bacillati; phylum Bacillota; class Clostridia; order Lachnospirales; family Lachnospiraceae; genus Stomatobaculum; species Stomatobaculum sp. The sequence goes on along the minus strand of NZ_DBHIHF010000002.1, from coordinate 103,127 downwards.
AATGGTCGGAAAAGTATGCGCCGCGGGAGAAGACTGCATCCTTGTCACGCATGGATTTTATATGCATACCTTGGTGAAAGAATTTCAAAAAGCGGGGTTCATAACAAAGCAGCGCAGAGCGTATTACCAAAACGGGCAAGGAATCACACTGTGGCTTCCGAGGCCAAAAGAGGGACAAGTATGAGCAGTCATATTCCGGAACAGAACGAAAAACTCACCCGGTTTTTGCGCCGGTTTCAAAATAAACTGAGATGCATTCTGGGAGCTAAGCTAATCGGCATCTATATCCACGGCTCGGTGGCACAGAATGCTTTTCATTGGGAGCGCTCCGATGTGGATGCGCTCGCGGTGGTTTCGGAGTGTCTCACTGCAGCCGAACGCCTTCACTTTGTAGAGGAGATTCGAGCACTCAGTGAGGAGGGGCCTGCGAAGGGGATTGAAGTCTCCGTGCTTACGGAGAAGGAGCTTCGCGCGGGTTCGCATCCCTATGTCACGGAATGCCATTATTCGCCCTTTTGGGATGAATATGTCCGCGAGGCGGGTTGGGAGAATTGGGATGAAGAATCGCGCAGGGATGAGGATATCACAAGCCATATCTATAACGTAAGGCAGAAGGGCATAGTGCTCGAAGGGCCGGAGATTACGGCGCTTTTTCCCGACATCTCCCGCAAGAGCTTTATGGAGAGTATCGCTTACGATGAGCACGATGCGCCTGTGGATATGGTAGATTCTGTCATGAACCTCTGCCGCTATCATTGCTTTTTGCGGAGCGGGGCGCTTCTTTCCAAGGAAGAGGGCTTACAGCGAATGCTGCCTGAACTTCCGGCCTATGAGTCGTTTCTCCGGAGGATACTGCGGGAATTTTACGCGGGTACCGTGTACTTAGACGAAGCACTGACAGAAACAGCGGAGCGTTTCAAGGAAGAGATGCTCAGAAAACGAGCGAAAGAACTGACGGAACCGGACGAAAACCCACCGGCAGAATAAGGAGGTAAGTCATGAAACATTTCCGGAAAAAGAGTCTTGCAACGCTGACGGCGCTGGCACTGTCCGTGTCCGCACTTTCGGGCTGTACTTCGACAGCTGCGCTGAAGGCGGTGGAGGCGAATTACCCTGTTCCGGCGGCGGAGGAGAAGAATGCGCAGACGTTTGCGGAAAGCCAGGAGTATCAGGACTGGCTCAAGTTCTATCAAAAGAAGATTACTCTGTCTGAACCGTACCAGACAGAACTACGCGGCTATTATCGGAGCTTGCTGCCGAAGCTTTTGAATGAGTCGGATGATAATACCGTCTGCTCCCCGCTCAATATTTATATTGCCCTCGGAATGCTCGCAGAGGTCTCCGACGGAGAGACCAGACAGCAGATTCTGAATGTGCTTGAGGCGTCGGACATTGAAGTTCTGCAGAGTCGCATTACGGCGCTTTGGGAGAGCAACTATGTTGACACGCCGCTCATCAAGAGCTTACTCGCAGATTCGCTCTGGCTCAACAATTCCGTGAGCTACAACGAGGAAACTCTGGAGAGGCTCGCGAAAATCTACTATGCGTCTTCGTTTCGCGGAAAGCCGGGCTCGGCGGAGATGGACGAGGCGCTCCGCAAGTGGACAGATCAAAACACCGGCGGACTTTTGACGGACTACACCAAGAACTTAAAGCTTGAGCCGGATACGGTTTTGGCGCTGGTCACGACCATCTACTATAAGGCGGCATGGGTTGATGCGTTTTATGCCGCGGGCAACACAAAGGAGACCTTCCATGGCACCAAGGGCGATGCGACGGTTGATATGATGCATCAAACCGACACCATGGGCGTCATGGAAGCGGAGAAATTTACCGCGGTGCGCTTGCCCCTTAAGGACAGCGGCGACATGTATTTTTACCTCCCGAAGGAGGGCGTTGCGGTCAACGAACTCACGGAGTATGCGGCTGTCTTTGACGCGTTGCCGCCGACGGACAGCGTTCACTGGACTTCGTACCGCGTGAATCTGACCTTGCCGAAATTCAAGGTTTCCGAGGAGACAGATCTCATGAAAACGCTTGCAGCCATGGGCATTACAGACGCGATGGATGCCGGCAAGGCGAACTTTAAACCGCTCACGGAAGCAAATAACAATTTCTTCCTGAATCGCGCGACACACGCTGCCATGGTAGAGGTGGATGAGCGGGGGGTGACCGGAGCGGCCTATACCATGCTGGCCATGGCGGGAGCGGCAATGCAGATGAGCGAGCCTCTGGACATTACCTTCGACCGCCCCTTCCTCTTCCTCGTAACCGCGGAGGACGGTTCGTTGCTGTTCTCGGGCGTGGTGCGGAATATCGAATAAGATATTAAGATGAGTTTTTGCGGTGTGCCTTTGACGCGGCTTCGGAGCCGCTTGGTTTTGAAAGAGATAGCGCAATCCGACTTCTTTATGGAGTCGGATTGCGCTATCTTTATGCCTACATCTTCCGCTGCGCTTAGAAAACGGTCAAAGATGCAAATTAGAAGAGAAAAATTCTATTGAAAACACTCGGCAAGCTGATATAATGTACATATACAATAAGTACACTTTGGCGAGGGGGGACGCGGTTTGGACATTGTGATCAGCAACAATACCGGAAAACCGATCTATGAGCAGATCACAACACAGGTAAAAGCTATGATCATAAGCGGGGAGCTGAAGGCGGGAGATGCGATTCCCTCTATGCGTGCGCTGGCAAAATCACTTCATGTGAGTGTCATTACTGTTCAGAGAGCGTATGAGGAGCTGCAAAGAGATGGCTTTATAGAAACCACGGTTGGCAGAGGTAGTTTTGTTTCCGCACAAAACAAAGAGTTCTATCAGGAAGAACAGCAGCGCATCGCCGAAGAACATTTGCAAATCGCCGCGGAAATCGGCCGAACAAACCGGATTTCGCTTGAAAAATTGACAGAGCTATTGGCGCTGTTCTATCTGGAGGACGAATAATATGGAAAATATATTAGAGCTACAACGGGTCTCCAAGTCATTTCCGGGATCAAGTTTTAGGCTGGAGGACATCAGTTTTTCTCTGCCGTATGGCGCTGTGTTAGGCTTTGTCGGAGAAAACGGAGCCGGAAAGACGACCACAATCGGCTGTATTCTAAATACGATTGCGCAATACGGCGGCAGCATCAAATTATTCGGAAAAGAGATGCGGGATTCCGATACAGATATCAGAGAACGGATTGCGGTCGTTTATGACGGGGCTAATTTTCCGAGTTATCTGAATGCAAATCAAGTGTCGGATATTATGGCGGGTGTTTACAGGCATTGGGACAAGACGCTGTTTCGCCATTATCTTGAGAAGTTCAAATTGACGCCGACGCAGAAAATCAAACAGTATTCCAGAGGAATGACGATGAAATTGTCGATTGCAGCTGCCTTATCGCATCATCCGCAGCTGCTTGTTTTAGACGAGGCAACAAGCGGACTGGATCCCATTATGCGGGATGAGATGTTGGATGTGTTTCTGGATTTTGTGCAGCATGAACAGCACTCTATTTTGCTGTCATCTCACATCACAAGTGATTTGGAAAAAATAGCCGATTACATTACATTTATTCACAACGGGAAACTGATTCTCTCCGCACTGAAAGATGATTTGCGTTATAACTATGGTGTGATGCGCTGCAGTGAGAAGCAGTTTCAAGCCCTGAAGCAGGAAGATATGATTGCCTATCTGAAACGGGATTATCAGATTGATGTGCTGCTTTCCGACAGCAAAGCCGCACAAAGAAAATACAGGGACGCTGTGATTGACCATGTGTCCATTGATGAGATTATGCTGCTGCTGATCAAGGGAGAACGGATATGAAGGGACTGTTGAAGAACAATTATTTCGCGACCTTGGACAATGCGAAGGCAATTACAGCTCTTATGGTTTTGCTCTGTGCGTTGGGTATTGTTATGAAAAATCAAATGCTACTCATTTCGTTTACCCTGTTTTGCATGGTCGGATTTTCGCTCATCTCGCTTGTGGGAAGCCTGAAAGAACGGGGCTTTAAGTGGGACAAGTATAAGCTGTCGATGCCGGTAAGGAGAGCTGAGATTGTGAGAAGCTACTTTCTGAGCCTGCTGCTCTGGCTCGTTTTCGGAATGTTGCTTGCCGGAAGCGGTATTGGTTTATCGCTGGTATTTCGGGGCTTTCTATTTGACAAACCCACCGATGTCTTTAATCTGTATGTAGGCGGGATCGGTGTCAGCTTGTTTGCGGGGGCAATCTTTTTTCCGCTGTATTGCTCATCGGGAGGAGAGGAAAGAGGCGAAGCCCTGTTGGTTATCAGCTTGCTTTTGGGCTTTGGCATCATTGTTGCGATTAGCAGCTTTATCAATGCACGCATCCCGACCCCTCTGACAGCGCGGGAAACGATTGCAGTCGGAATCATGATACTGTCAGCTGCAGTAGGTGCATTTGTTTTTTCGTACGCACTGACAATCCGTATCTACCGACGGCGGGACTGCTAGACAATTTCAGGAAACAGAAGGGAGAGTTCACCATGGGATTTGACATCACCTATCATGCGATTCGCAGGGATGAGATGGAGCGCTGCTTCTTTGCGCCGATGAAGGCATTAAAGGACGGAGACAGCAGCGTGGCGGAGCGCTTTGCGGAGGCGTATCAGGCGGAACACGAGTCATTTTACGGGGAGAAATACTTGGACATCATGAAGACTGTTGCGGCCTGGGACATCCGGAGAGCCAGTGAAAAGGGCATACTCTACGGGATGGCGGTGGTCAGCGGTTTCTTCACGGAATATCAGTATGTCCGCGGCTCGGCATACTCTTTTCTCATTGAGGAACATCCGGAGGTGAAGCGCTACTGCAGTCCGTGGAAGAGCTTTGTGCCGGAGTGGATCCCGGAACCGGACCATGATATTCTCAGTGAAAATTATGCGGCCGGCATCTACATGGCGCCGGAGCAGGTGAAGTCCCTGCTTCAGGATTACGAGAGCGATGCAGGCGTTCGGAACTGCCTCGAGGAATTTTTCGGTGACAACCTGGAGGTATTCCTTACCTCGTTACGTCAGGCAAATGAGTCGGAGAGCGGTCTCATGGAGGCGGCCGAGGTCATGGAGGTAAATCCCTTTGATCTCAACAAGTCGACATGCTACTCGGACATTCGTCTCTGTGACCCGCAGGGTGCTTTCATCTATCAAAAAGTCGCAATCGAGCAGGTGAAAGCCGCGAGCGGAATGGAAACGGAAGAAATCATAGAAAAAGTGAAGTACGAAAAGCACCATTACGAGACCCCGGCGGAAAAAACAAAGACGGCAGAGGAAGAGGAGCAAAAGCCCGAGAAAGCTGCAGAGAAAAAGCCTGGTTTCTTTTCAAGGCTCTTCGGGAAAAAGTGAGCACATGAGAATCGAACATGTGGCTCTCTATGTCTCCGACCTGGAGCGCGCGCGGACGTTCTTTGTCCGCTATTTCGACGGAAGCGCAAATGCGCAGTATCACAATGAGAAGACCGGCTTTCGCTCCTACTTTATATCCTTTGCGGACGGCGCGCGTTTAGAGCTCATGACCAAGCCCGACTTGACGGTACAGGAAAAGGCGCTGCTTCGCGCGGGGTATGCGCATGTTGCGTTTTCGCTCGGAAGCAAAGAAAAGGTGGATGACCTGACAGAGCAGTTGAGAGCGGCGGGTTATGAAGTGATCAGCGGGCCGCGCACCACGGGGGACGGGTATTACGAGTCCTGCATTTTGGATTTTGAGGGAAATCAAATCGAATTGACGGTGTAGTAAGACACAGCAAAACACAAAGAAAAAGAGCGACAGCCGTGCCCAAGGGAGCAAGCGGCTGTCGCTCTTCTTGTTTCGGCAGAAGCTCTTGTAGGCGATTTGTTTTATGAAACGGTTCTGTGCGGGGGCGGAAGCGGAAACAAGGTGGATTGTGGATAAACTACAGCATAATGACGATAAAAAGGGCTTATAGTCGATAAATAGACAATATATATGCGGAAGGTAAAATAATAGTTGGAAATAATGCTGTATAATATCGCTTAAATGTTGAATTAATTGCGCAAACTGTATATGATAAAGAAAAGCAAAGTTACAAAGTGAGACTTTATTGTAAGAGGCACTTGCGTCGAGGCTGTCTTTGGATAGAGCGCCGGGCGCAGCGAAGGGAGGCGGCGGAGACAAGAGCTGAAGGAGCGGATTTTCGGAATTAAGTAGGAATCAGACGGAAACGGAAAGCAAAACGTTGTGCGGAGGTGCAATATGGGAGAACAGGTAAACAAAACAAAGAAACGCGGCTCGATTAATGCGTTTGTCATTGTGTTTCTCGTCATTGTGGGATGCTACATTCTTTCGCTCTTCATCAGCCCGGGTGCCTTTGAGCGCGAGCAGCTGAACGGGCGCACGGTGGTCATTGCGAATTCCTATCACGTCACGGATAAAATCTATCTGGGACCGCAGGCCATCTTCCAGGCGGTGCCGAACGGCCTGGTCTCCTCGGCGGGTATGATGTTCCTTGTCATGCTGGTCGCGGGTTGTATCGAAGTCTACAAGAGAACCGGCGCACTCAATAAGGGTGTTGCGCGCATCCTATCGAAGTCGGAGCGCGTGGGACACGAGAAGATACTTGTGCTCATCATGATTATTTTCGGCGCACTGGGCGGTTTCCTCGGCTGGAACGAACAGATAGTGCCCTTCATACCGATTGTGCTCTCGCTCTGCCTGGCACTCGGCTATGACCTGATGACAGGCATTGCCTGCTCGGCGATGATCGATATGATCAGCTTCTCCTTCTCGCCGACCAGCGTGTATACCGTCGGTATCTCGGATGAAATCGCAGAGCTCCCGATGTTCTCGGGTTTCCTATTCCGCTTTATTCTGCTCTGCATCGCGGACATCATCATCATCCTCTATGTGCTGCGCTATGCGCGCGGTGTGCGGAGCGGAAAGATTCAGTCGCTCACCGCGGACTTAGACAGCGACAAGTTCCGGGTTGACTACTCGCAGGAGATGCGGGAGCCGCTGACCAGCGGGCAGAGTCTTTCCCTGCTCTTCTTTGTCGTGGTTTTTATCACAGCCATCGCAGGTGTTGCGAAATTCGGTTGGTCGATGAATGACCTCTCGGCCTGCTTCCTCTTCACGGCGATTGCGGCGGGCTTCATTAACCGCATGGCGCCGAACGATATCGTGAATGCAATCTGCGCCGGTGCGAAAGACGGCCTGGTGCCGGCCCTGGTGATAGGCCTTGCGCGCGGCATTCAGTGGATACTCACGGCGTCCGGAATCATAGACCCGATTATCTACAGCATTTCAAGACCCTTAAAGAGCCTGCCGGGACCGGTCGCTGCGATTGCGGTCATGTTCGTGATTGCGATTTTTAACGGTCTCATCACCTCGGGTTCCGCGAAAGCCATGGCACTCATGCCCATTTTGATTCCGCTCGCGGATCTCATCGGCATGACGCGGCAGACGATGATACTCGCTTTCCAGTTCGGCGACGGTCTCACGAACTCGCTCTGGTTTACGAGCGGCACTCTGCTCATCTTCCTCACGATTGCGGGCATTCCCTTAAAGAAATGGTGGAAGTTTGTCACGCCCTTGATTACGATGTTATTTGTGGTCTGTATGATAGCCTTGATTGTCGCGACCAAGATTCACTACGGACCGTTCTGAGCAGAGAAAGATCTTAAAGATACGCGATACACGGAGAAAGCATGATGAGCGCGGGGAAGCCGGAAGCGGTGTTTGTCCCCGCGCGATAAGAGAAACGTCAGGGGGTAAGTTTTTATGATAGATATTTTGGAAGAGGGAACTGCGCTGCGCGAAGAACTCGTGGAACTGCGCCGCTATTTTCATGCGCACCCGGAGCAGTCCTGGCAGGAGTTCAACACACAGAAAAAGATTTGCGAGTATTTGGATGCACTCGGCATCCCCTATGTGAAGGTCTGTAAGACCGGTGTGATTGCGACCGTAGCGGGGAAGCATTCCAAGGGGAAGGTGCTCGGCATACGAGCGGATATCGATGCGCTGCCGGTTACGGAGCTTTCGGAGGTCGCATGGAAGTCCGTGAACGAGGGCTGTATGCATGCCTGCGGGCATGACACGCATATCACCATGCTGCTCGGCACGGCCAAGCTCTTAAAGAAGATGGAGGATGAGCTCACGATTACGGTGAAGCTCTTATTCCAGCCCGCGGAGGAGTTCATTGCGGACAGCGGCGCAGGGCTTATGAAGGATGAACCGGAAGTCTTGGCCTGCGACCGCCTGATCGCCATGCATATCTGGAGTAAGATTCCTGCGGGCTATGCCTCGCTCCGCTACGGCCCCGTCATGTCGGCGGCGGATACCTTTGACTTTCACGTGAAAGGCAAGGGCGGACACGGTGCCCTGCCGCACCAGACGGTGGATCCGATTGTGGCGGGGGCGGAACTGGTCATGTCCTTGCAGCGCCTGGTCTCAAGAGAACTGAATCCGCTGGAACCCGCGGTGATCAGCGTGACTTCGTTTGTCTCGGGCACCACCTCGAACGTGATACCGGGAGAAGCGCACCTCATGGGAACCGCGAGAACCTTTAATCCGGAGATACGAGATCGCTATCCCGCGATGCTGCGCCGCGTTGCGGACGGCGTTGCCATGGCGACCGGAACCGAGATTCAGCTCGATTATCACCCGGGACCGCCGCCGACCATCAACGACGATGCCTCTGTGGACACGGGGCGGAGAGCAGCCGAGAGAGTTTTCGGAAAAGATCATCTTCTCGACTGGGAACAGCAGATGGGCGGCGAGGACTTTGCCAAGTACGAGGCGCCGAAGTGCCTTCTGTTCCTCGGCGGCGGTTTTTCGGAAGAGGCGCGGCGCTACCCGCAGCACAGCCCCTACTTTGACATCGATGAGAGTGCCTTGGAACTCGGTGTCCGCTACTTCTTAGAGTATGTGCGGGAGTACGGTGAGGAGCAAGAATAAAGAGATATCCTTAGCTTGCGGTAGCCGGAAACAGCAGTTTGGGGATAAAAACAAGAAAGCATAGTGATGCGAAGAAATGAGCAGCTTGTGGGATACAGCGCTAAGCAAGCGAAGCAGAAAACAGAGTCAGGTAAGAAAAGTTGAAAACGGTGTCAGCAACAGAAGCAGAAATAGAATTGAGGAGCGACAGCAAAAGTAGCGCTTACCGGATGTAAAGCTTGCCTGCACCGAAAGGGTGCAGGCTTTTGATGATTCGCTACGGAGTATCGAAGGGGAGAGGCATTGCGGAAATCATATCGTGAACTGACAGAGGAAATCAAAACGGACGGGGAGAGGCTTAAGCTAATTGCGGCGCTCGGGAACAGCGATGACCTTGCCTATCACTATGCGCTCATCTCTGAGGATTGGGCGGCGGGCGGAAGGCTTATGCTCGAGAACAGCTTTGACCGGCATGGAGAAGCAGGGATTGTCTTTTTACTTGAGCGGCTCAGAGCGTTTGGGACGGCTTCAAAAACGGGCACAAGTTCAGAGGAAAATGCAGCTGTCGGTTCGGGTGCAGGTGGGGAGATAAGTACCGACACACTTGGCGCAAAAAACCTGCAGCGAGACGCGGGACAGGGCTGTTGGAGAAACAGTGAACAGGACTGCAGAAAGGGGAGAGAGACGGTCTGCGCGAAGGGCAGCGAAAGTGCTGCGCGTCTTTATATAGATACCGCTTACCTCGCCGCCAAAATCCTCTCACAGCTAAGACACAGAGACTTTTATGCCGCGCGCGCCAAAGAGCTGGCAGCACTCCTGACCGCAAGATGGGAAATTTCGGATATCGCGCTTCGAAGAAAGCAAATCATTGCCCTCGGTTGGATCGGCTCTGAGTCGGAAATCAATCTTCTGATTGACTCTATGCAGAGCGATTCGGATGCGCTCTGCCGCGCCTGGGCGGCTGCCGCGCTCATGCAGCTCTCGTTCCACGGTGTGGCGGCAGATGTTCTGCGGGAGAAAACGAAGGCGGCCTTTGCGGCGGCAATACAGAAGGAGGGCGACTTGAATGCTGCCGGCATCCTGATAGAGGCGGCACAGACGCTCTTCGGAAAGAAGTGGATATCCGCCGCGGCAGCGGAAGCGGCCGAGTCCGAGTCGATTGAAAAGGCGAGAAAATCGGCGCTCCGTTTTCTCGGCAAAGCCTGAATTGCTTGTCGCCTTTGATTGCGTTGTCTATTCGCTTTGTCTATAATAAATTCTGGTTCAAACTGCCGTATATCGGGCACTGAAATGCTCTTTTGCCGCACATTACATCTGTTTTAAGGAGACGGAATTCATGACAAATCGGACAAAACAAGCAAGGGAGTTAAGAGATAGCGGAAGGAGCAAGCCGGGAGCGGTTATCGCGATTGGGCACGTCCTGCTCTTGCTCTTTGAATTATTGGTGGTCGTGCACGGCTTTGCGGGCGAAGGACTTGCTACGCTCCGCTTTTATACGACAGACTCGAATTTGCTCTGCGGCATAGCTTCGGCGCTCTATCTTTGGACTTATTTCCGGGGCGGAAACGTGAAAGGGAGCGAGGCTGGGGTGATTTCGCTGCTCCGCTTTATTGCGACAAGCTGTCTGCTTGTGACCTTTACGGTGGTGTTACTGGTACTCGGTCCGGAGAACGGTTTTGCGCATGAGTTCCTCGACGGAACGAGACTATTCAGCCATCTTCTCTGCCCGTTCTTATCCCTGATTTTATTTCTCTTCGGCGATGAACTCGCATCCTTTTCTTACATCTCCCGCGCGCTCTTTACGACCCTCCTCTATGCCGTGCCCATGATACTCTTAAACGCGGCGGGACTGGTCTCGGGACCCTACAGCTTTTTAAAGGTGCGGGAGCAGAGTCTTGCCTCTACGCTGTTCTGGATTGTCGTGATTCTCGGAGGAAATGCGCTTTTGGCCCTGGCGGCAGTCCTGTTGCAAAAAAGGTTTTTTAAGAGATAAAATATACATAAAATACGGATTAAATCATCGATTTATTGTGCGCTTTGCTGATAAACGAGAGGTGGCCGCATCTTCGTTATAAAATTGACAATACAGTGCAAATGCCAACATTCACCGCTAAAATAAGATAATAGCAAAATTTGCAAACAATTTTGCGGTGATTCATTGACGCTACAGGAAATATCGTGTTACCATGACCGTAGTTTCAGAAGGGCATTACAAAGAAATGGAGGGGTCATGGGTTTCATTCACGGTTTGGGCACCAATGCGGTGTTCATGATTTTTCTGACGCTGGTATGCGGTTATGCATTCGGCAGGATTAATTTTGCAGGTGTGAAGTTCGGCACATCCGGTGTTCTGGTGATGGCGTTGATTTTCGGCGCACTGGGCATGGAAGTGCCGGCCATCATCGGCACGGCCGGTCTGGCACTGTTCCTCGCGTGTGTCGGTCTCTCGGCGGGACCGTCGTTTGTCACGAATCTGAAGGCAAATTTCTGGGGCTTTATTGCGACGACCGTTGCGATTCTGGTAGCCGCGGGCGGTACGGTCATCATGGCGGTCAAAATTTTCAAGCTGCCGGTTGACCTTGCACTCGGTGTCATGGCAGGTGCGATGACCTGCACCGCGAGTCTTGCGACGACCAAGGAGCTCTTCGGCGATAAGTCCGCGGCCGGTGTGGGCTACGGTCTTGCCTATGTGTTCGGCATTATCTCGGTTGTGATGTTCGTTCAGCTGGTGCCGAAGTTCCTGAAGGCAGATGCCGATGCGGAAAATGCAAAGCTGCCGGACGCACCGGTCTCGAAGAGCGAGGGCGATAAGTCGCTGCTCACGGTCGACGGCCCGGGGGTGTTCGTAGTCTGCGTTGCGATTGCGCTCGGCGCGCTGATCGGTGCCATCAAGGTTCCGCTCGGCGGCGGCACGACCTTCTCGCTCGGCACAGGCGGCGGCGCTATCATCGCAGGTATTTTTGTCTCGGCAATCGGCCACTGCGGCAAGATTAAGCTGACCGCGCCGAAGTCGACGCTGATGCCGCTTCGCGATCTCGGCATTGCATGGTTCCTTTTGCAGAACGGTGCAGGTGCGGGTCCGAAGTTTGTGTCGACGCTGCAGCAGTATGGCATTATGCTGTTCCTGGTCGGTGCGTTCATGAGCGTGGTCGCGATTCTCTTCGCGTATGTGGTGGCGAGATATCTCTGCAAAATGCCGCTCTTCGGTGCCCTCGGCGCAACGACGGGCGCTATGACTTCGGCGCCGTCCTTAAATGCGCTGATTACCGTGACGGGCAATGACAAGGTGGCTTCCTTCTATGCTGCCTGCCAGCCGGTTGCGACGGTGGGACTTGTGATTCTGCCGAAGTTGCTCGTGATGATGCTCGGATCCTGAGTTCATTGTACGAGAGCAAAAACAGAAATTTTGAAGCGCTGTTTCGTGAGAACGAGACAGCGCTTTTTGTTGCGCGGGTTCGCCTTGACAGACTCTGTGGCGTGCCGGAAAATGAGGACAGGAAGTGACAGAGAGGAGGTTGGCCATGCTCCAAATCAAGAGCCTTACCATAGAACATCGGCGTGACTTGCGTGTCATTCTGGAGAACTTTAACCTGGTGCTGAATACAGGCGACAAGGCGGTTATCGTCGGCGAGGAGGGCAACGGGAAGTCTACCCTGCTCAAGTGGATTTTTGACCCTGTCCTTGTCGCGGCCTATGCGGAGTGCAGGGGTGAACGCATCTTGGGCGCGGAGCGACTTGCTTACCTACCACAGGAGCTGCCGGAGGAACTGAAAGGGAATTCGGTCTATGAATTTTTCTCGGCTTCGGATGCGTTTTATGATTGTAGTGCGAAGGAACTCTCGGAGCTCGCCGCACGCTTTCGCCTTTCACCGGAGTTTTTTTACGGAGAACAGCGCATGGACACACTCTCCGGCGGTGAGAAGGTGAAGGCACAACTGCTCCGTATCTTTTTGGAGCGGCCTACTATACTCCTGCTCGACGAGCCTTCGAATGACTTAGATCTTGCCACGCTCGAATTATTGGAAAGCCTGATCAATGGGTGGGAAGGCATTGTCCTCTTCACCTCGCACGATGAAACCTTGATTGAGCGGACAGCGACGGTGGTGATTCACTTAGAGCAGCTCAAGCGGAAAAGCGAGAGCCGCTATGCGGTGGTGCGAGACACGTACGCCCGCTACCGGCAGCAGCGCGCGGAACTTTTTGCGCGAAAGACCCAACAGGCGGAGAACGAGCGCAAGGAGAAAAGGATCCGAGATGAAAAATACGCGCGGCTCCACAACTCGGTGGAGCGGGCGTTATCAAGTGTTTCCCGGCAGGCACCGGGCGAGGGAAAGAACTTAAAAGACAAGATGCACGCGGTAAAAGCCATGGGGAAGCGCTTCGAAAAGGAAGACGCAGAGATGACCGAAATGCCGGAGCAGGAGGAAGCTATCTTCTTTCGGCTCGGCGGTGAGGCGACAGTGATGCCGCAGGGGAAAACGGTGATTGACTATGCCCTCGCGGAACTGAAAACGCCGGACGGTGAGCGTCTGTTGGCGAGAGACATCTGCCTTAAGCTGCGAGGGCCCGAAAAGCTCTGCATCATAGGCGAGAACGGCGCGGGAAAGACGAGCTTGCTGCGCGGAATTGCGGCGGCTTTGCTCGCGCGAAAAGATCTCCGCGCGCAGTATATGCCGCAGAACTACGAGGATCTGTTGGAATTAGATCGAACCCCGGTCGACTTCCTGGACAATAGCGGCGATAAGGCAGTGCGCACCAAAATTCGTACCTATTTGGGAGCGCTTAAATTCACGGCAGAGGAGATGGATCACCCCATGCGGGAACTCTCCGGCGGACAAAAGGCCAAGGTCTTACTTCTCAAAATGAGCCTCTCGGATGCGAATGTCCTCATACTCGATGAGCCGACCCGCAACTTTTCGCCGCTCTCGGGGCCTGTGATTCGAAGCTTGTTGGCCGCGTTTCCGGGGGCTGTTATCAGCATCTCCCACGACAGAAAATATATCGATGAGGTTTGTACGCGCGTGTTACGTTTGACGGAAGCGGGACTTATGCCTGCGCCGGAATTCGGCAAACAGAATTGAGCTTGCGGAGAAAGAAGCGGAATCAGCAAGCGGGCCAAAAGCGGTGGAAGCGCAATGAAGCGCGTTCCGCCGCTTTTTGGCCGTGTCAAAGAGTTGAGTCGGTATAAGACCCTATAAGGGCGCTAGAGACTAAAAGGGGAAAACAGACGCGCTTCGGAGCAGGCTTTACGGAGGAGAGAGAAGCAGCAGGGCTGCGGCGGGGGAGAGAACTGGGTCGAAAAACAGAGTCGAAAACAGAGTTGAAAAACAGAGTCGAATGTGTGCGTCTGTGTAAAACCTTAGTGCGGCGGACAAGTCGCGGAAACCCGTAGAATCGGCTATAATAAGTTTAGCGTGTAGTGATAGAAAGAGGTAAGTATGTCGCGTTTTATTGCCTTTGATGTGGAGACACCGAACCGTTTCAGCGACCGCATGAGTGCCATAGGCATTTCCGTAATGGAAGACGGTGTCGTGGTGGATTCCTATTATACCTTGGTAAATCCTGAGACACAGTTCGACTATTTCAATGTGCAGCTCACCGGCATCAGCGCGGAGAGCGTGCAGCACGCACCGACCTTTCCCAAGGTATGGGAGGAGATTGCGCCGCTCATGGAGAGCGGGCTTCTGGTTGCGCACAATGCCGTGTTTGACATGGGCGTACTCAGGAAATGCCTGAGTGCTTACGGAATCGTATGGAAGCCCGAGGTGCCCTACCTTTGTACGGTACAGATGGGAAAGCGCCTGTTGCCCGGAATGAGCCACAAGTTAAATGTGCTCTGCGAGTACTACGGCATTGCGCTGGATCACCATAAGGCGGACAGCGACAGCCGCGCCTGCGCAGAGATTCTGCTTCGCTATTTGGAGTCCGGCGCTGACATCACCCCCTTTATACGGCGCTGCTACCTATCAGCAAGCAGTTCAGAGGAAAGTGAGAAAACAGCGTATCCAAAGCGGAAATCAATCAAGACAGGAAGAAAACGGTAAGAGCAAAGCGGAAGGGAGAAACGTATGTACGACGACATCTTCTTGGCCGGCGGTGTATTCGCCGCGGTATTTTCTCTGATTTTTATTTTGGCCCTTGTTTTAATCATCGTGAGAGTTGTGCAGGGCATAGACACTTGGCACAAGAACAACCGGTCCCCGAAACAAACGGTTTCCGCCGTGCTCGTGGGAAAGCGAACCGCGGTCTGGGGACACAGCGGCACCAACACGGTCGGGAGTACGAATACCGCGTATTTCCTCACCTTTCAGGCAGAGAGCGGTGAGCGCACGGAGTTTAACGTGGACGGCAGGGTCTACGGAATGTCGGCCGAAGGTGACCGCGGACAGTTGAGCTTTCAGGGAACACGTTTCCTCGGCTTTGAGCGAAGGCAGGACAAATACTCCGGAGGTGCGACATGATTACGAGATATCGTCCCACCATTAAGCCACCCTTTAGCCTGCATGACAGAATCGTGCAGGAAATTGCGGATGCGGGGACTTCCGTGTGCCTCTTTTTTGAGGAGGGCAGCCTTACGATTGAGGATGTAGACCCCGATTTTGTGGCGGTTCTTTTGTTGCGCCCGGAGAAAGAGCGCGGAGCGTTCGAAGGGAAGCGCATGTCGCTCAAGCACTTTTTGGAGCGCTATACCGAGTACAGTTTTGAGTTGGTCGACGAGCTCTATGGCGACCACACACTCACCTACAGCGGCTACCTTACACTGCCGGATGACAACAGCCTGATTGAGATGTCGCTGGAAGTCTATTACAGCGGCGAGCTGGTCTACGATACGGAGAGCTGAAACGGAAAGCCATGTGAAATGCATGCGCAAAGAAGAGTGCAGGAGAAACGATAGGGGCATTTCGTGGGAGGAAGCGCCTGCACCTCGTTGCGATCGGAGACAAGTAAACGCCGCGAGAACAAGAGCGGCGGCAACATACGCAATCGGGATGAAGGGATACAGGCGGAATGCCGCTTGACCGTGTGAAGAGGGGACGAGAGATGAACAAGGAAGAACGTGCGGAAAATTGGTTTCGGAATATACCGGGGGAAGAGAAAATTCCCATGGAGAAGAAAATTGAACTCTGCGGGCGGGTTACGATTCCCATCATAGTGATCTGTCTCGGAATCTTTATCGCGGAGTATGCGCTGCTTCGTTTCTTCGGCGGCGGAACGCTCATTGACCGCGCGGCGGATTTTGTCAATGAAATTGCGCGCGCAAAGGGCAGAGTACACTATACGACGCTTGCGACCGTCGGTGTAATCATGATGTTTCCGTTTGCTGTCTTGCCGGTCACGGTGAGTACGCTTTACCGGCGGAGTTGGCTGCGTAAACAGGCGAAAAAATGGCTGTCCGAACATACGCAGAACGAGAACTGAGAAAACAGGGAATCAAAAATAGCGGATGCAACTGATTTTAGTCAGCTGCATCCGCTATTATTGTGCCGTTATTTTTTGTGCCTGCCGAATTCTTACGCCGTCACAAGATACAGAATGACAGCGACAATCGTGGAAGTGAGTCCGATCAGTGCCTCGAAGGGAATCAGCTTCATGCGGTTCTTGATGTCCATGTAGACAGAGCCGCCGGTCGCGTGGAAGAAGGAGCCGTGCGGCAGGGAGTCAAGCACAGTCGCGCCTGCGTGAATCATAGCCGCAGCGGAGAGTGCGGGGACACCTGCTGCGAGCAGGGTGCCCGAGAAGGTCTGGGAGGCAACGGTGGAGCCTGCGGTGGTGGAAGCGGTCGCGGCTCCCATCAGGATACCGGAGAGTGGTGCCAGGATGAAAGCCGGCATGTTCATGGCGCTGAGCAGTGTGGTCATATCCTTCTGGAGCGCGGAAGCCTTGATGATACCCGCAATCGTGCCGGTTCCGATTAGAAGAATCGCGACGCCGATGACCTTCGAGAGGCCGAAGTCCGTGTAGGGAATCAGGTTGCGGATGTTTCCGGTTACCAGAATGCAGACCAGACCGCCGAGCGGAAGCGCAATCAGCGGATCCACCGAAATCTTGGCGAGCGGACGCAGCGCGAGGAGCACAATGACAGTCAGCGGGCCCGCAAACGCCTGCAGAGCATTCGGGAGCTTTTCTGCCGGTGCCGCCTCGAGATCGTTCTGCGAAATGCCGTCGCCCGCCTTCTTTGCGAGCAGGGAAGCAAGGACTATGGTTGCGATGAGTGCGCAGATCGCCGGAATCAGGTTCTTAAGCATCACAGCCGTGAGGTCAAGCTGAAAGGCCTCGGTCACGGCAATGGTGTTCGGGTTCGGGGAGACAATGTTGCCTGCCTTGCCGCCGCCTATCATCGCGAGCAGTATGCCGCTCTTCGAGAGGCCGGCGCGCTCACCGATTGCAAGGGCAATCGGCGCAACCGTGATGACAGCGATGTCGATGAACACGCCGACCGCGCAGATAATCATGGTCGCGACCGCGAGTGCCGCAACGGCGCGCTTTTCGCCTATCGTGTCGACTATGGTCTCTGCGATTTTCTGCGCTGCGCCGGTTTTAATGAGTGCGCCCGCCAGAATACCGCTGGTCAGAATGCGAAGCACCGAGGACATCATGGAGCCTGCGCCGCTCACCATCGTGGAGACCGTGCCCGCGAGCCCGCCGCCGCCGATCAATCCGCCGATTAAGGCGCCGAGAATCAGACCGTAGGCCGGCTGTACCTTTTTGATAATCAGGAGAATGGCGACGACCAGTCCGATCAGTGCGCCGAGTGTCGTGAATTGTAAGTCCATGGGAAACCTCCGTTTTTATTTGAGCAGGAACAGGCGCAGTGCCTGTTCGACCGTATCTGTCATATTCTGTCTTGCATTGTCGGGCTCCATCGCCTCTTGGAGCGTCGAGATGCGGCGCAGTATCGGGAAAAAGGCATCGATGCCGTGCGCGTTGCAGGCGGTCGCATCCTGGGTGACCGCACCCGCGAAGGCGATGACGGGTTTTCCGTACTGCTTTGCGATTTGTGCCACGCCGATTGGCGCCTTGCCCATGACAGTCTGTCCGTCGAGCCGCCCCTCGCCGGTAATCACGAGGTCGGCATCCTTCACATAGTCCTCGAGGCGGGTCTCCTCAAGCACAATTTTGATGCCGGATTCGAGCTGCGCGTCGGTAAAGGTCAAGAAGGCAAAGCCGAGGCCGCCCGCCGCGCCCGTTCCCGCCTGCCGCGGGTTCGCCTTCTCGTATTTTTCGCGCGCCAGTGTCGCATAGTAGGCGAGCCACTTGTCCATCTGCATGATCATGCCGGGATCGGCGCCTTTCTGCGGGCCGAAGACCGCGCTGCAGCCCTGATCGCCGCAGAGCGTATTGGTCACATCGCAGGCCACGCGGAAGGTACAATCCGCAAGTTCCGGAATGACCTTCTCATCCGTGATGCGGTCCAGAACCTGCAAGCCCTTGGCGCCGAAGGGAACTTGCTTGCCCTCGCTGTCAAGGAGCCCGTAGCCGAGCGCCTGCAACATGCCGATGCCGCCGTCATTCGTCGCGGAACCGCCGATGCCCACAATAAAGTGGCGGCAACCCTTCGCAATCGCATCCCGTATCATCTCTCCGACCCCGTAGGTCGTCGTATTCAGCGGGTTGCGCTCCTTTTCATCGACGAGGGTGATGCCGGCAGCCGCAGCCATTTCGAGGATTGCGGTTTTGCCGTCCTGCAAAATGCCGTAGACCGCAGTGACCGGCGCGCCGAGCGGCCCTGTGACGCGCACCTCTTGCAGGGTGCCTCCCATACCTATGGTGAGCGCCTCCACTGTGCCTTCGCCGCCGTCCGCGAGCGGGCGCACCAGGACTTCGGCGCTGCTGTCCGCCCTGAGAATTCCGGCGCGGATTGCATCGCCCGCCTCAAGAGAACTGAGAGACCCCTTGAGAGAATCAATGGCGACCACTACTTTCATCTCGTTTCCTCCTTGTTTTGTTTTCGGATGCCTACTGACAGCCTGTGCTGTCGAACTGTAGTAAGAATAGCGGAATCGCCGAACATGGTCTATGTTACAGAGAATGGGAAGTGATATACTGAGAATAAAGTTTTAGGTACGGAGAACAAAAATATGGCGGAAATCAGCAAAAAGACGGCGCAGCAGATTGTGGACAGCGTGAAAGATGTCTGCGGGCACGATGTTAATTTCATTCAGCCGGACGGCAGCATACTTGCGAGCACGAACCCCGAACGAGTGGGAACCTACCATGAAATCGGGCACCGTGCGGCGCAGGGCGGACAGCCGATTGAGGTCATGGAGAACGACAGCTTCTACGGCACGCAGCAGGGCGTGAACCTGCCCTTTTCGCATCACGGAACCATAGTCGCGGTCATCGGCATCACCGGCGTCCCCGAGGAAGTGAGAAAGTATGCCTACCTCGCCCAGCGCATCACGGCGCTTTTGCTCCGCGAGCAGGAATACGATGCGAGAAACCGGAATGCACAGGTCGAGACCGACTATGTGGTGCGGGCGCTGAGTTCCGGGAAACCCATGAACCACGGCTTTTACTTAGACTTCCTTTCCTCCCACGGTCTCAGCGAAGAAGTGCGCTACCGCACCGTGCTCGTGCGGCTCTCGACGCGCTATAACCCCGCGAACCTCTCAATGGTGGAGCAGAAAATACTGACCGTGTTTCGTGAGACCGGAAGTCCGCTCTATACCTTCCGCTTCCCGAATGAGTATATTCTGATACTGCCGAGGGGCGACTATCCGCCCAGACAGCAGCAATTTGAGCGGCTCGCCGCGGAGTTCCGGGAAATCCTCTCGGTCGGCGTGGGGGCGGATCACAAGCTGGTGCACCAGTACCGCTCGTTCCGGGAGGCACAGATTGCGGCCCGCGCGGGCGATGAGAGAGGCGGCTACGCGGATTTTGAGCAGCTCGATCTGGAACTGCTGAGCGGCTCCATTCCGGTCGCGGTTCGCGAGAGCTATGCCACGCGCACACTCGGGAAATTGAGCGATAAAGAAAGACACATCTTAGCGGTTTACTTTGCCGCAGATTGCAGCTTAAAGACAGCGGCGGAGAAGCTATACATCCATAAGAACACGCTCCAGTACCAGCTCGACAAAATACACGCGCTGACCGGCTACGACCCAAGAGTGTTTCGCGAGGGTGTAATCCTGTATCTCGGGCTGCAACTGGGGTTCGGGAACACCGAGACGAATGCGGCGGGGACTGCGGCGGAAAATATCACGGGAACGACATCGGAACTCTGACGGGGCAAGGTTTAAAAAGGCCTGGTGTAGCGTATGGGAAAAGGCAGAAAGAGCAGAAAGCAGAGCGGCAGAAAACCGGAGCGGCTCTATCCGTCTTTCGGAAGCGAAATCTTTGGCGAAATGTGTGATCGGAAGCGAAAGGCGGTGATCTGGATACAGCTAATCGGAAGCTGTGATTCAGAATGCCGTATCACTTGCCGGTTTGGAAGCCGGTACTTTAGAAAAAGCGCTGAAACAGGCGCGCTAGCTTGAGATTTTCAAGGCAAAATTCTATAATAAAAAGGATGTGAACCATAGTCACGGTAGGGTAATCCGGAAAGCCAAGGAGGCAGAGAAAAAGTCATGTCAGACTTACGTATCAACTGGATTGACGAGTGGGAAAAGAAGGACGTGGATCTCGAAGAACTGCGCCGCGCGCTGGAAAGCGGGGATTCCGCGCGCTACAGCGGAAAGGCGTTTCGAGACATCGGCGGCAAGTGGAAGAAGTACGCAAAGCGCGGCGTGTCGAATCTGTACCTCTTAAAGGAGACCGAGGACGATAACGACGGCCTTGCAAACGCCTACTACGCCTACTCGATCACGGACGGTGTGATTGCCGATGAGGACCTCGAACAGGTTCGCGCGGTCTGCGCCGAGAACCTCGGCACAAGCGAGATGCGTGCGGTCTGCTCCTTCTGTAAGCCGAACGAGTGGTGGGATACCAATCCGAGCTTCCACACGAAGCAGGCGGAAAAAGGAGAGACGGATTCCCTTTATAGCTTCCTGATTGCGAAACTCTTCCCGGCAGGCATTTTGCTTACCTCGCGGAGCGTCAAAAAGAAAGAGTCGCAGCGCCTTGCCTGCTCTGCGATTGCCTGGGGTCTAAAGGAGGGCGGTCTTTTTAAGAAGGGCGCCTACATGAGCTATACCATTGACAACGAGCTTCTGTGAGTTGGCCGGAAGCAAAATAGAGGGGAGAAGAGATGAAGACATATTTTGATGACGGCGCTACCATGGAGTTTTCCGAGAAGGGCATGCTCGGTGCGGGCCATACCCTCCGGATTGCGAAGGACGGTTTCAGCTATAAGAGCTTGAACGGCAAGGTCGATGTGGATATGAAGTTTGCGGAGATCGGTTTTCTGTTTCTGACCAACTACTGGAGCCAGAACTTCCACTACAGAGTCTTGCTTCGCGACCTGAACATGAAGAATATGAGCGTTCCGGAGCTGGATCTCGACACCAGAACCTGGAACAACGGCCACAACATTCGCGAGACCAAGCCGCTTCTCCTTGCCTTTGCCGCGAGCAAGTTGGGGGCTGAATTCCCGAACAATCTGGACAGCCTCGAGACAGAGCTCGGCGCGACGCTGGGTGAAAAAATCATCCGCCTCTCGGGCGGCGTCATCATAGGCGCAAAGCATCAGGTGAAGCTCGCGGATATCAAGAGAGTCAAGTGCGCTTGCAACGGTGCGCTCGGCACGCTCTGCGTCTACACGAAGGCGAAGGGCGGCTTCTTCGACATGCCGGATATGAAGCTCCCGCTGAGCGAAGTCACCCTGCCGCTCCTCGAGGCCGTGATGACCCGGAACACCGGCAACGGCATCGACTTTAGCCAGGGCAACGGCTTTGACCAGAAGAACTCGGAGTACATCATCATCCGCCACCTGGATTCCGGCTTCTTTGTAAGCGGAGACGGCAGCTTCCGCGAGCCGTGGCAGGAGATCGCCTACCGCCGTATCAAGGCATATAACTACGATGTCAACGAGCACTGGGGCGAGAAGATGGGCTGAGAGATACAAGGAAAATAAGTGCACAGTGATAAGGGAAAGCAGCTGCTTCGATAGAGGCAGCTGCTTTTGTATGCGAAGAGCTCTTTCTATACCGGCGGCGTTGTGCTATCCTAGAATAAATACCGAATCAAATTCGGAATATTTTAGGGGGAGCGTATGGAGTACATTCACCGGCAGATTGAAGATGTGGTGTGCAAAGCGGCGCAAAGTTTCAAGGCGGTGCTGATTACCGGTGCGAGACAGACGGGAAAATCAACGCTTTTGCGAGAGTTGTTCCCGGAGCGGAAACAGCTCTCCTTTGACGACCTCTTTCTCGAGGAGCAGGCAAAGGAAAATCCGGAGATGTTTATGATGCTGCATGAACCTCCGGTCATTATGGACGAAGTGCAGCGGGTACCGGATTTATTCCGCTACCTGAAGTTGCACTGCGATGGCAGCGAGGCAAAGGGGCAGTTTCTGCTCTCGGGCTCGCAGCCCTTCTCGCTGATGCGGCTCGCCTCCGAGTCTCTGGCCGGAAGAGTGGCGGTTCTGGAACTTTCGACCTTATCGCTCCGGGAACTGACGGGCGACAGCTTCAGCGCGCCCTTTGTGCCGGGCCTTGATTATCTGCGGGAGCGGCAAAAGACAGTCGTCAAGCCGAAGAATATCTGGGAATACATCCACCGCGGCGGGTATCCGGGCGTGCAGGGTGCGATCGTAGACTGGCAGATGTACTTCTCAAGCTATGTGAAGACCTATCTTGAGCGGGACGTGCGCGAACTCTCGGCGGTGCAGGATCTGGATGCGTTCCGAAAATTTATGATTGCCTGTGCGGCGCGAACGGGTGAGATTCTGAATTACAGCAACATCGCAGGAGAAATCGGGAAGGATGCCGATACGGTGAAGCGCTGGCTTTCAATCCTTGAGGCGTCGGGCATCATCTACCTCTTAGAGCCATACACCGCCTCGGTGTTAAAGCGCGCCATCAAGACGCCGAAGCTTTATTTCCGAGACACGGGCCTCGCTGCCTATCTGACCAGATGGCTCACGGTTGAGACACTGGCAAACGGCGCAATGAGCGGCGCTTTTTTTGAGACCTTTGTGATTTCGGAGATTTTAAAATCTTATGCAAACCGCGGTCTCGATTACCGCTACTTTGTCTCCTATTATCGCGGACGGGATTTGAAGTCTACAACTGAGTCTGAGATTGATTTTATCATCGAGGAGAACGGCATTCTGTATCCGGTGGAAATCAAACAGAGCAGCAGACCGAAGGCGGATATGACGGCGGCGTTTCAGCTGCTCGATACCATTCCGGAGAAGAAGCGCGGCATGGGCGCCGTGGTCTGCCTCTGCCCGGAGCCCGGTGTTTTGCGGGAAAATGTCCTTGCACTTCCGGTCTGGTACATTTGAATTCCGGAGTCCCGTGGACGCAAGGATGGCCTCTCTTTCAGAAAAAGAGCCTGTGTGCGCAATCCCATTGACGACGCGCTTCTGTGTGCGAAGCCGGATGTGGAATAAAGAGGAGAAGATATGAAGACATATTTTGATAACGGCGCTGCCATGGAGTTTTCGAACAAAGGCCCGCAAGGTGCCGGGTATACCGTCCGGATTGCAAAGGAAGGTTTCAGCTATAAGAGCCTAAACGGCAAGGTTAATGCGGATGTGAAGTTCGCGGAAATCGGAGCGCTGGATTTGACGGACTACTGCAGCCAAAATGCCGGCTACAAAGTTCGCCTTTGTGACCTGAACATGAGGGATATGAGCCTGCCGGAGCTGAATATCGATACCATCCCCTGTGACAATGCCCACAACATTCGCGAGTCCAAGCCACTCCTCATCGCCTTTGCCGCGAGCAAGTTGGGAGCGGAATTCCCGAATAATCTGTTCAGTCTCGAAACGGAGCTCGGCGAAACGCCGGGCGAGCAAAGAATTTGCCTCTCCTACGGTGTCATCAGAGGCGCCAAGCATCAAGTGAAGCTTGCGGATATCAAGAGAGTCAAGTGCGTGAGCAAGGGAGCACAGGGCGAACTCTGCGTTTACACGAAGGCAAAGGGCGGCTTTTTCGATATGCCGAATATGAAGCTTCCGATAAATGAGATTACCCTGCCGCTCCTCGAGGCCGCTGTGACCCGGAACACCGGCAAGGGCATCGACTTTAGCAAGGGCAGGGGCTTTGACCGGAAGGACTCGGAGTATGTTATCATCCGCTACATGGATTCCGGCTTCTTTGTAAGCAGGGACGGCAGTGCACTCGAGCCGTGGCAGGAGATCGCCTATCACCGCATCAAGGAATACAACTACGATGTCGATGAACGTTGGGGGATTGGGGATATCGCGGAACAGATCCGTAAGATACGGGAACAGTCAGATCACACACCGAAACAGACAAATGCGTCACCGGCAAGCCGGAAAGCGCAGGTGCAACAATTCGTGTATCTACTGGAACAGTTGAAGGACAAGAAACAGAAAGCAGATACAGATAGAGAGTACCTTTGAATCACAGTTCCATTTTCCGACCAAAGTGGTATACTATAAGTGAATTTCGAACCAATTTCGAAATTGATGCATCAGAGCGAAAGTTTGAGCAAGCGATACGATAAAAGGAGGAAAGAAAGCCATGAAGAGGAGACGCTACCTCCTCGCAGTTGTTGCGGCACTTGCACTGCCGCTGCTGGTATCCTGCGGGAAGAAGGCCGAGTCTGCGGAGACAAGTAAGGCAACAGAAAGTGCGGTATCGATGGCGGCTGCCGAGACAAGCAGCAGCGCTTCGATGAGCACAACAGGCGAGAGCAAGGAGGAACAGGAGGCCATGGGCTATCAGACAATCGATCAGGATACGGCGCGGGAGATGATGAAGCAGGACGACGGTCACATCATCCTCGATGTGCGCACCAAGGAGGAGTATGACAGCGGTCACATTCCGGGTGCGGTGTTATTGCCGAACGAGGAAATCAACGGAACGAGACCGGAAATGCTGAAGGATTTGGATCAGGTGCTTTTAATATACTGCCGCAGTGGACATCGGGCTGGACTTGCGGCGGAGAAATTATCAAAGCTCGGCTATCGGAAGGTCTACAACTTTGGCGGCGTCATGACATGGACGGGGGAACTGGTAAAATGACCATCTATCTCGCTGGCGGATGTTTCTGGGGCTTACAGAAGTACTTTGACCAGTTCCCGGGCGTGCGTGCGACCGAGGTAGGCTATGCAAACGGGCCGGACAGTGCTCCTACCTATCGGGATGTTTGCGACAGCAGCGGACACGCAGAGACCGTGAAGATTGAGTATGACCCGAATAAGATTTCGCTCCGTGAGCTGCTCGATAAGTACTTTTTGGTAATCGATCCGCTTTCCGTAAACAAGCAGGGAAATGACAAAGGCATTCAGTACCGCACTGGTATCTACTATGCGGATCAGAGCCAGCTTCCGGAAATTCAGGCGGTTTATGACGAGCAGGAGGCAAAGTACGGAACAAAGCTCGCGGTTGAGCTGGCACCCATCCAAAACTTCTATTCGGCGGAGGAATACCACCAGAAGTATCTCGATAAAAATCCGGATGGCTACTGCCACATTCCGCAGAAGATGTTCCATCTTGCGGAAGAGGAGAGCAAGGAGACGCTCCGCAAAAAGATTGGTGATCTCTCCTATGAGGTCACGCAGAACGCCGCGACCGAGCGCCCCTTCACCGGGGCGTACGATGACTTCTTTGAGAAGGGAATCTATGTCGATATCGTGAGCGGTGAGCCGCTGTTCAGCTCCCTCGATAAGTTTGATTCCGGCTGCGGCTGGCCTGCTTTTTCCAAGCCGATTGAAGGAAAGGAACTGAAGGAGACCACCGACCGTTCGCACGGCATGGTTCGCACGGAAGTGCGCTCCAAAGAGGGAAATTCGCACTTGGGTCATGTCTTTAACGATGGCCCCCGCGAGACAGGCGGCCTCCGCTACTGCATTAATTCCGCCTCCCTCCGCTTTATTCCCTATGATAAGCTGGAAGAAGAGGGCTACGGGGAATATAAGAAGTTATTTGAGCGTTGAGTGATAAAAAGCAAGTGTGTAAAAGCAAATAGTTGAAGTGGAAGCCCCCGCCGGGTC
Source organism: Stomatobaculum sp. (assembly GCF_057248925.1). Classification (NCBI taxonomy): domain Bacteria; kingdom Bacillati; phylum Bacillota; class Clostridia; order Lachnospirales; family Lachnospiraceae; genus Stomatobaculum; species Stomatobaculum sp. The sequence continues at coordinate 77,159 of NZ_DBHIHF010000002.1, read as the reverse complement.
AAGAGACTCGGCGGGGGCTTTGCTATGAATCATGGACAGCGTCAATCGAATACGTCGAAGATACTGAGCGGAAAGAAAACAGAAGGGGTGAATGGGAAGGTCAAAACCGAAGCGGCATGGTAAGAAGTGCTGTTACCGCAGCGGAGCCTCAAAACTTGCGCCCGAAAAAGGTTGTAAAAGCCCGGACTCCTTGTCGGAACAGAATCGTGCAGAGCGCGGAGAGGATGACAATAGCGAGGCTCTCGAGGAGATTCAGATACCAGGAATTCCAAGCGCGGATGCGCGGATAGAGCGTATGGTCAAGGACAGTGTAAAGTAAAAGATGTAAGAAGAAAATGCCGAGCGTATGATGCCCGATGACGCATCCGATCCACTGTTCCGGTGCGGAGACAGCGGTCCGGCCGACAAAGAGAAGCATGAGTCCCGCGGCAATCAGCATGGTGGAAGCGTAATAGTAACCGCTCACAAGGTGCACCCCCTGCCAGGACCATAGACCGCTTTGCAGATATTTGATGAGCAGCAGTCCGGCGAGGCCGAGCACAAGGGCGACCGGTGCAAAACGCCGATAGCGGGCACATTTTCCGCGTTCCTCATAAATGCATTTTCCGAGCAAGAGGTAGAGGATATAGACCGCATAGGTCGGATGAAACGGACTCAGGGTCGTGAGCAGCATCATATCCGGGATATGCTTTCCGGATATTTTTTGCAGTAGCCGGAAGCATAAAACCAGATCAAAGGTCACACAGGAGAAAACGAAGAGCAACAGCATGAGATAGAGCAGGAGCTTTTTCTCGCGGCAGAGGTGTAATAGCGGCAGGATGAAATACAGGGCAATCAGCGCCTGAAAATACCAGAAATGCCCTGTGCTGACGCCCGGGATTTCCTGAAAGAAAAAGATGTAATTCACGAGATTCGAGAGACTGCCGTCAATCGGCACCGCGTAAAAGAAGTGCATGAAAGCCGCATAGAGCACTTTCCAACAGATCACAAGCGCGTAGAAACGGCCGATTGAGGCTAGATGTCGCCTGTAGTTTATGCTGCCTGTCCGGTTTAATTGAATGGCACCCGTGACCATGAAAAAGACGGGAACCGCGCTCGTGCAGAGCATCATAAAGGCGTTGTCAATCACACTGCCCGGATTCAGCTGCGCATTGTGGAGGAAGACGACCAAAGTTATGGACAGAGCTTTGAGTAAGTCCAGGCGGACGGCCCGCTGTCCGTTTTGTTCCGTATTCATTGTTACCCTTTCCTGTTGTAAGCTGCACTGCCGTCTCCGGCAGCCGCTTTATGTCCATACTACATGGAAAAAAGCAGAAATACCACAGACACTTTGATTTTGCGGCAGCGCGGTAAATGCGCTATCATGGTATGGATATATTATTTTGAAGAATAAGAGGAAAACGCTTTGCATGTAGAACATGGCAGACCCAAGGACTGCGCCGAGAGAACCGCGCGGGAACTTGCGGTCTATGATTTATTGGATCAACTGGACATTCCGTATGTGCGCGCGGATCACGCACCCGCCGAGACCATGGAGGTCTGTGCGGCCATAGACGAGGTGTTAAACTGCCGCATTTGTAAGAACCTGTTTCTTTGCAACCGCCAGCAGACCGCTTTTTATCTTCTGATGATGCCGGGGGACAAGCCTTTTAAGACCAAGGAACTATCCGCGCAGATCGGTTCCGCACGCCTAAGCTTTGCCCCGGCCGAAAAGATGGTCGAATATCTGGGACTCTTCCCGGGTTCGGTGAGTGTCATGGGGCTTATGAACGACAATGAGCACAAGGTGCAACTCCTCGTAGATCAGGACCTTTTTCGGGACGAGTACATTGGCTGCCATCCCTGCGTGAATACATCATCGCTCAAACTGCGGCGGACGGATATTTTGGAAACCTTTTTGACGGCGGTCAAGCACAATTACCTTTCCGTGGAATTGCATGGGGGATGAGGAGCAGGTTTCCGTAAGCGAGTGTATTCCGGCAGTATCTATGCAGGGAGGCGTGGGGTTAAACGCGAGGAAGCAGTGTGTGCGTTGCTCTTGCTTTACACGAGCGGTAAGAATATCGAAGGGTTAGATGAAACAGTTTGCTAACCTTGCGAGATGGATAGGGCAGTTGCTTTAGCAGCTGCTTTTTTCGTGGAAAAATCTTAGCGGGGTAAAGTGAGGTGATGATTGAGTCCGTTAATTGGGACAGGTGAGGTGGTAAAGTTAAAACATAGACAGAGATACGGGGATGAAAGCGTTGGGGGGGATGTTGTAAATATTAAAAAGCGGCAGAACGTAATGGAAAGTTAAGAAATAGAGGCGAAACACGGAATCTAAATCGATTAAGCAAATTCGATTTGCAGAAATCCGAGTTTAACGACACGGTAATAGGTCATTTCTTAAGCACTTGTTTTTAAGGGGATGTAAAGGGGGAGAGGTATGGGTCTTAGGTTTAGAAAGAGCATAAATTTAGGCGGCGGAGCAAAAATCAACCTCAGTAAATCCGGAGTCGGGTACAGCATCGGGACAAAGGGAGCACGAATAACAAAAAGAGCAAATGGCGGAAGTAAAACAACGCTGTCTGTTCCCGGAACCGGAATATCTTATGTGAAGGAAAGTAAAGGCAAGAGGAAAACTTCTAATACATCAGAAGGAGGAACTACGGGAGGAAGCATGGGGGATACGGGAGGAAGCATGGGGGATACAGGAGGACCTAAGAAGAGGAACACATTGCTGTGGGTGCTTGGATGGCTGAGCATTTTTCCGCTGCCATTGACAATCCTTTTACTTCGAAAAAAGGAAATGACGCCCGGTAAGAAGTACGGGTTTATAGTTGCAGCTTGGAGTGTTTATCTAATTATGGCTGCGGTTGCAAATAAAAACGATCAATCAACAAATCATAGTTCTTCACAGATTGAGCAATCAACTGTGTTCCAAGGAGAGAAGAGCAAAATCAGCGAAATCACGTTTGGCAATGGTGAAGGCATAACTGTAAAAATCGGGGAAACAGGTGTCGGTGGAAAAGTAAAGGTCACATCAAATGACTTGTTTTATGATCCAAGTGATGGCGATGTGACGTTTGTCAGTGCAAATTCGGAAGTTGTCAAAATATCGCCCTTAAGAACGTCCGGCAGTGATGTGTATTACACGCTTGAAGCGGTAAATCCCGGTGAGACCTATGTATATGCAACTTCAAAGGATGGAACAATCACTTCTGAAAAGCTAAAAGTCACTGTGCCTCAACCGATTGAAGTTGAGAAAATAGACTTGGATGGCTCCGTCGGGGAGTTAGCTCTAAGCCAGAGTATTAAGATTCCGGCAATCATTTCTCCTGAAAATGCCGATAATCAACAGGTTTCATGGGATACATCCGATGCATCCGTAGTAAGTGTAGATCAAGACGGTACCGTTACAGGAATTAAGGGAGGAACAGCTGTTATTACAGCAAAAGCCTATAACGGAATATTTTCTTCGACGGAAGTGACAGTAAATCCATCAAAGAAGCTCATGAATCTCAGGGTAAACTACACCAGAGATGATGATAACAACATAGGAGACGAATGGAGTTATACGACTGAAATTAACGGTGAAATTACGCGAGGTGAATATATTGTCTCTGCCGGAGAATCCATAAAGCTTCATGCCAAATTTGTCGAAGAAGATGATACACCGGATACAGGAGAGGTGACCAAAACCTACAAAGTTACAGAAGAAGATTTAGTGAATGGGTTCACGGTTCCTATGGAGCTTTATGTGAAGGAGAACGGAGGGCGTAATAGCGGAAAAAGAGCACACTTCAATGTTGAGTATAACTTTACGGTAAAGTAAGTAGCATCTTGTATATCGGAACATTATGGGGGATAAAGAAGTTCGGTTTTCACACCGGGAACGATGAAGTTCTTCCTTATAAGGCACTTGCCCTCGGCACGGACGCCGTCTCCGTGGGGCGCGACATACGCTAGCCGCTCCTCAAGGAAGGAACGGAGAGCGTCAAGAAAAAGAAATTGAAGATGAACGAAGAACTCGCTGAACTCATGTTGTACATGGGCGTTAAGAATACACGAGAGTTTGATCCTACGGTTTTGTACCTTTGAGTCGAGAGAGGGAGAGGCAGTTGCGGAAGCAGCTGCCTCTTTTTTTGTGGGAAGATTTCGGAAGATAGACAAAGGGGATTGAGTCCCGAAATTCGGACAGGTGCTGTGGTAAAGTAAAATTATCAAAGATGAGGGTTAGAGATTTCGGTTGGGAGCCTAAAATACCGAAATGAATAGAAGTGACATTTCCAAAATAGTAAGAGATGATGCCGCTGCGTCAAATTAGACAAAATAGATATAATAATAAAGTCGAAAATATGCAATCATGACTTGAAATTAAGATTATAAGCGGTAAACTGTAAGAGAATGTTAAGAACTCGAGGAGGAGAGCATGAATGTAAGCAAGCTGATGCGCAGTCTTGCGGCAAAAACCAATCCGAACGACAGCGCACAGTGGCTGCCGCTCTGGATGCACGCGCGGGACACAGCGGGAATCATGGAAGAACTCTGGAAACATTGGCTGCCGGCTGCCGTTCGGCGAGAAATCTGCGGCGGCAGTGAAGAAGCGCTGCAGGAAAACGAAGCGCTGTTTCAAAAGGTCTGTGTATTCCTGGGAATGGCGCACGATATCGGCAAGGCAACGGCCGTGTTTCAGGCGCGTATCTTAGAAATGTTGCCGGAGGTTCGGGAACGGCTTGCGGAAGAGGGGCTGGAAATAGCGGATATAAAAACATTTACGGATCCCTCGGCAGTCGCGCATGCGTTGGCCGGTCAGGTGATTTTACATCGGCGGGGAGTGAACGAAGGAATTTGTGAGATTGTCGGCGCACATCACGGAAAACCCCAGGAGGCGGTGAGCGAGTCTACGTTTGACGAGCATCTTGTCAATTTTAGAGGCAAGGATAGTGATGCTGAGCTGTGGGCTGACATTTGGGATGCCTTTCTGCAATACGCCGTAGAAGTAAGCGGAATTCAAGACATAACAAAGCTTCCGGAACTATCGGGACCGCAGCGCGTTTTACTCTCCGGACTTCTTGTCATGGCGGACTGGGTCGCGAGCAATCAATTCTACCACCCAACGATATCGATTGACGATTTGGGACGGGAAGACATGTATCCCAAGCGGACTCGCAGTGCTTGGAAAAAGTTAAAGCTTCCGGCTGTCTGGTCGGCCGAGCTTGGCGGAATGGACGAGACAACCTTTGCGGAAAACTTTGGCTTCCCGCCCAACGAACTGCAGAAGGCAGTGTTGGAGATATCAGATGTTGTCAATGAACCGGGTATCCTCATTGTCGAAGCGCAGATGGGCGTCGGTAAGACCGAGGCGGCACTTGCTGCTGCCGAAATATTTGCCGGAAAGTGCGGTAGCGGCGGGCTCTTTTTCGGCCTGCCGACACAGGCGACGGCAAACGGTATATTCCCGCGTATAAGGACATGGGCGGAGGAGCAGGTTGCGGTTCAGGGAGAGAGCAAGGAGAAGCTCTCGATACGCCTTGCGCACGGCAAAGCGGAGTTAAATCAGGACTATGCCGATTTGCTGGAAGCGGGAAAGGGAGAGTTCACGGGGGAAGCGTGCATCGGTGAGGATGAAGGCAAAGCGCTGGTAGTACACAGCTTTTTCCGCGGCCGCAAGCAAGTATTGCTCTCCGATTTTGTAATAGCAACAGTGGACCAGATTTTGATGGCTGCGCTGAAGCAAAAACACCTGATGCTCCGGCATCTCGGCATGGCGGGAAAAATCGTGATTATCGATGAGGTGCATGCTTACGACGCCTACATGGGCGTGTACCTGGAGCGCGCACTGTGCTGGCTCGGTGCCTATCATGTGCCGGTAATTCTTCTCTCAGCTACTCTGCCCGCGTCAAGGCGCATCGATTTTGTGGATGCCTATCTGAATACATCTAAGCGAGAAATACGTGAGCGCGAAAAGCGGTTTACGCAAGGCGAAGAAGAGGATTGGAGATATTCGCGTGCGTATCCGCTGCTCACTTGGACCGACGGAAAAGAGGTTCACCAGAAGGGGCTGCAACTACAGAGTGCATCGAGAAGTGTAGCGATTCGACATGTCAAAGAATCGGAGCGCATTCAAACGTTGCGAGATAAGCTACGGGACGGCGGCTGCGCCATCGTGATATTGAGCACCATACGCCGTGCGCAAGAGTTTGCCAAGGAAGTTAGGGAGAAAATACCGGATTCGGAGATTATTCTCCTGCACAGTGCTTTTTTGATGCCGGACCGCGCAGCACGTGAGCGCGAATTGTTGCAAAAACTGGGGAAGCACTCCGCCAAAGCGGAGCGAGATCACTTGATAGTAATCGGAACATCGGTGCTGGAACAAAGCTTGGATATCGACGGAGATGTGATGCTCACTGATCTCTGCCCCATGGACTTACTCCTGCAACGTTTGGGACGCTTACATCGCCATCCGACACACGACGCAATGCGGCCGGAACAGCTGAGGGAGGCGCAGTGCTACGTCATAGCGCCAGATGAAGATGCGCTTGAATCCGGAACGCGTGCCATTTACGGGGATTATCTCCTCATGAGAACCAAAAAGCGTTTGCCGGACAAAATCACACTGCCAACGGATATTCCGAATTTGGTTCAGGATTGTTACGGCGAATGGGAACCTCAATGGGAATCCTGTGCTGAGAAGGCAGTTTACCTAGACGCGAAAAAGGGCGAGGAGAATAAAATCGGATGTAAAAAGACGAAAGCGGATACATACTGTCTCGATAAGCCCAGAAGAAGTCTTGAGAACTGGATTAGCAATGTGGAGACCAAATTGGACGAGGAGGAAGCACAGGCGCAAGTAAGAGACTCAGAAAACAGCATCGAAGTGCTCCTATTTCTACAAAAAGGAAATGAAATCCACTATCTTCCCTGGCAACACGAAGGGCAGAGACTTCCGGTGGAACGTATTCCTTCTCCGGAAGAGAAACGAGACATGTTGCGGCAAAGTGTGAAGTTACCCGGAAAGCTCTGTCGTGCATATCAAATCAAAAAGACTCTCGATGCGCTGAAACCGATGAATGAGCTTGTGTTATCCGGTGAGTGGAAGCACGATCCGATGTTGAGAGAGGAATCATTTCTCTTGTTGAACGAACAGTTGGAAACAGAGCTTGCGGGGTTTCGCTTGTGGTACTCGGAGGAGGAAGGCCTGTTTTATGAGAAAGGAGCTGCGGATGATAAAACCTGAGTTTAACCTGCTGGATGAGCCGTGGATACGGGTTCGAACACGAGATTGTCGTGTCGAAGAGGTATCGCTCAAAGATGTCTTTGTCCATGCGCAAGAGTATGAGGATCTGGCCGGTGAAACGGCTGCGCAAGATGTGGCCATGCTGCGTCTGTTGCTTGCGGTACTGCACTGCACCTTTTCTCGGGTGGATGAGAACGGAGAAGAGAACTTACTGTTTGATTTGGAGGATGATGAGTTAGAGGATGAAGTGTTTCGGCGCTGGAAAGCACTTTATGACTTGGGACATTTTCCGGAAGAGCCGATTCAAGACTACCTAGAGCAGTGGCGGGAGCGGTTCTGGTTGTTTCATGAGGAGAGGCCGTTTTGGCAGGTGAAAGATGTCAAGGAAGTTTTACAAGCGAATGAGAAAAAACTTTATCCGTCGTGCAAATTGAACGGAGAGCTTTCTCAGAGTTCAAATAAAATTAGACTTTTTCCTGTGCGTAGCGGTGTGTCTCGGGATTCTCTAACATTTGCAGAGGCAAGCAGATGGATGGTATATCTCAACGCGTTTGATGATAGTGCCGTAAAGCCTGCTGTAAGAGGGGAAAAGACGGAGGAGCAGGATAACGATACAAAGAAAAAGAAAGGTAGTAAGGGGCCGGGACTTGCATGGCTAGGTAAAATGGGTGTTGTTTCGGCGACCGGAAGAAATCTGTTTGAGACTTTATTGTTAAACTTAACGCTATTAAAAGACGGGGATGAATTCTGGAAAGAGGAGAATAAGGCCATTTGGGAGAAAACAGATAATGAGTTGTCCAAAGAAGAACGACAACTTTATCCGCTTCCCGAGAATCAAGCAGAATTGTTGACCTGGCAATCCAGAAGACTGCTTTTAGAGCGTGGCGATAGCAGTCATATCAAAGGATATTGGGTTCTGAGCGGAGACTATTTTAATCCGGAAAATGCTTTTACAGAGCAAATGACGGTTTGGAAAATCGATTCGCAGAGTGGGAAAAAGAAGTGGATGATTCCAAAGACACATGAGCCGGATCGTCAGATGTGGAGAGAGTTTGGGAGCATATTCTGTGAGAATGAAGACGGACATATGCCGGGCCTGGTTCGTTGGAATCAGTTGCTTTACAGAAAGCTAAAAAGCACCACAGATTTAAAATGCAGATTTAAAATTGTGTCTGCGCAATACGGAGATCAAAATGCGACTGTAAAAGATACATTTTCGGATTCATTGGCGTTTTCATCCGGAATTCTATCCGGAACAGAGGAGCGTTCCCAAATAGCATGGATTCATCGAATCAAAGAAGAGATTAAGAAGTGTGAGATACTCACAGAAACATTCGGAAAGTTCTTTTATAATGTTGCGCTTTCCGGAGGATACAGTACTGACAAAGATCAGCGAAAAGCGGTTGTTGATGCGGGGCGAGAGACTTGCTACGCATCGTTAGATGTTCCTTTTAGAAGATGGTTGAATTCTATTGACTCGAATTGTCTTGGAGAGGCAATGGAAGAAAAAGTGTTGGAGTGGCAAAAGATTGCGAAGCAAATAGCGCTGGATTTGGGAAGAGAAACCATACGAGATGCCGGAATGAAAGCACTAACCGGAAAAGAACTGGATAAAAAGCATTATGCTTCGCCGATTGCATTTGAGGTCATGGTGAAAGAAATCAATAAGCTATACCCTGCTTTGCGGGGGAGAAACTCATAATTGAGGAGGTATGCATGGAAGAGAGGAGTAAGACAGAGTCACGACAGAGTGATATCGCTAAATTTGTAAAGCGCAAGCTTATGAGTTTGCAAAGCAATCCCAACGAAGCGGCAGTACGAGCTATCCTTGCGAAAATGCGGCGCGGTGTCGGGGAACAGCCGGGTGCAATACCGGAACTCTGGGACATGCTCTTCACAGATTTGCCCGAGTCCTTAGAGGGGCGAGGTAGCAAGCCAAGTCGTGCGGAATGGGCTATTTTCACAGCACTTACATTATTTGCTTTACACCAGCAGGGAAAGAGAAATCTTGAGAGCGAGTTTATGTTCCAAGAGAAAAACACCTTCGGACGAGCAGTCGCACAGTTAATCAGTTGTAATTCGGATGCCAAGGAAGCTATTATAAAGCGATTTAATGTAGCAGTAAGCGCAGCAGATCTGACCGGATTTAGTTGGTATTTGAGAAACATCATTCAGCTTTGCAAACGAGAAGATATTCCGATGGATTACGCAGCTCTTGCAAAGGATCTGTACGATTATCAGAATCCGGATCGGATTGACGGAGTGCGGCTTAAATGGGGACGTGATTTTTACCGAGAGCTCTCATCCTTTGAAGGGTTGAAAAACGATGGCTCAGCAGAAAAGCCGGGGACAGAAAGTGAAGAGTAAGAGGATACAGTTGTAAGCACCTCTGCGGATTAAAATTTGAGCATACGATAGAGAATGAAGTTAGTTTATTGTAGGTCAAACAGACCGGAAAGGATGAAATTATGGATGAGAAGAGATTATTTGTGGATTTTCATGTGATTCAGACAGTGCCGCCGAGCTGCATCAATCGCGATGACACGGGAAGCCCTAAGACTGCAGTCTATGGGGGAAGTATGCGTGCGCGCGTATCTTCACAGGCGTGGAAACATGCTATGCGTGTTTACTTTCAGCAGAATATTCCGCAAGAGGAATTGGGTGTCAGAACAAAGTATGTCCGTGGAAAGATTGCGGATGAAATCCAGAAGTTGAACGGCAAATTGAGTCGTGAGCAGTGTGAAGATTTGGCTGGAACGATTTTAGGCAAAGGAGCGTCGAGACATAAGGATAAGAAAAAAAACAAAAAGCAGGAAGACAGTTATAATAAAGAGGAATTAGAGACGCTTCTTTATATCAGCTGGAAGCAGATTAGAGAGTTGGCAAAGCTTGTAGTGGATACTATTACAGAGGATGGGAGTTTAGGAAAAAAAGAAGAAAAAAAGTTGAAAGAAGATGCGAGATTAGCACTGAAGAATAATCCGAGTTTTGAGATGATATTGTTCGGACGTATGGTTGCAACAGACCCTTCTATCAACTACGATGCTGCGTCACAGGTTGCGCACAGTATTTCGACACACACCGTACACAATGAATATGATTATTTCACGGCGGTAGATGACCTTAAGGTGGGAGACAGTTCAGGTGCAGGTCATTTGGGAACGGTTGAATTCAACTCTTCTACCCTCTATCGTTATGCGACTGTCAGCTTGGCTGCATTTAAGGAGTGGGTCGGAAATCCGGAGAAGGTTATCAGGACGTTTGCGGAAGCCTTTATCTACTCGATGCCGACCGGAAAGCAGTCTACATTTGCAAACCGAACCGTTCCGGACGCTGTTTACATTACCATTCGAGAGGATCAGCCGGTGAATTTTAGCGGCGCGTTTGAAGATGCGGTTGTGAGTCGCAACGGCTTCAGCAAGCCCTCTGTCGAGCGGCTTGTGGAGTATGTGAAAAAGAGTTATCAGAACTTTGTTGAAGTACCTACATATGCTTTGGGCACCGGAGAGTATATGGAGAAATTGTGCGGTGAGCGACCGATGAAGGAGAATCTTGATTTACTGGAAAAATACGTGCGTGAACTGCAGAGTAAAGCAGGAGAGAAATAATGAGTACGCTTTTATTGCGACTTGCGGCACCGCTGCAGGCGTGGGGTACGGAGTCCAAGTTTGAGAGCAGACGAACGCAGCGAGAGCCATCGAAGAGCGGCGTAATCGGGATGCTCGCAGCGGCATTGGGACTTCGGCGAGACGCTGATTTATCGGAACTATCAGCATTGCGGTTCGGAGTTCGCGTGGATCGAGAGGGGAAAGTCATAAAGGACTTCCATACCGCACAGGCGGTGAAGACAGCAAAAAAAGATAAAAATGAAGAACCCGAAAAAATAGGATATGTAACATCGAGATACTATCTTTCGGATGCTGTTTTTTTGGTGGGATTAGAGTCAGAAGATGATGCATTTCTTGAAAAATTAGAGGCAGCGTTACGGACGCCTTGCTTTCCGTTGTTTCTAGGAAGGCGCTCTTGTCCACCGACCTTACCCTTGGTTCTGGGACTTCGAGAAAAAGACTTGGAGACTGCACTCCGGGAAGAAGAAAATCAGAACCAAAATGCGAGAAGCAATAAGCGGACGCGTCGATATATCCGTTTAGACAGCATGCCGGACGAATTGGAAGGTGCTGTTGTACAGGATGTGCCGATTTCTTTTAATCCGATGAAACGAGAATTCGGTTATCGACGCGCAAAAGAAATTTGGCTTCGGGATGATGTAAATACAGAAGAATCGGCAGAAGAACATGATGCCATGGCTGAACTGTGAGAGGAGAGAAGGAATGTATCTGACACGTATGGAACTGGATACAGACAGAAGGAGCACAAGGAAACTCCTTACTTCTCGCAGTAAGATTCATGGAATGGTGGAAGGCGCCTTTTCCGGAGGCAGAGAACGGAGACTCTGGCGTTTGGATTCACTTGGAGGTAGGCTTTATATCCTTGTACTCAGCGAAGAAAAGCCAAACTTGGAGGCTGCGGTACGTGAATACGGAAATCTAAAAGAAGGCTTTTTGACGAGAGAGTATGAGCCGCTCTTGGCACGTATCACAGAGCAGAGCCAGTGGCGTTTTCGACTAGTCGCGAATCCCACGCAAAGCATTTCTCATGCAAGCACGGGAAAACGTGGCAAGGTAAGGGCTTGTGCGGGCGTGGTTCAGCAAGAGGATTGGCTTAGGAAACGGGCCGGAAAACATGGATTTATGCTGGAGGAAGGAAATTTTCGTGTTGTCGGAAACGACTGGCATATCTTCCGCAAACGAGAAGAAAAAGACCGATCTGTTTCTCTCCGTGAAGTAAGTTACGAAGGTGTCTTAACGGTAACGGATGTAGAAAAATTCAAAGAGCTTCTGTGCCGCGGTATGGGCAGAGGAAGAGCTTACGGCATGGGATTGCTCACCATTATGCGTCTGCCCTGAGGTGAAAGATGAAAGAGATTCCAGGCATCATACGCCCGGAATTACAACAGTTACCACAGGTCAAAGATCGAATGACCTTTCTGTATCTGGAACGCTGCAAGCTGAATCGACGTGACAGTGCGATTGAAGTGATGGATGATGACGGTACGGTAGATATTCCGGCGGCAGCCATCTCGGTACTGATGTTGGGACCGGGCAGTAGCATTACCCACCGTGCGATGGAGCTGATCGGAGATGCAGGTGTTACTGTCATTTGGGTTGGAGAGCACGGCGTTCGCTATTATGCGAGCGGACGCCCGCTCACTAAGCGTGCAGGCCTTCTGTTACAGCAAGCGAAATTGGTCAGCAACCAGCGCTTACATCTCGCAGTTGTCAGGAAAATGTATGCGATGCGTTTTCCAGGAGAAGATGTAAGCAAATTGACCTTGCAACAACTTCGAGGAAGAGAAGGAAGTCGAGTACGGGAAATATACCGCAAGTGCTCGAAGGAGTACGGAATTCCTTGGAACGGAAGAGCATATCAAATGGGGGATTTTGAGGAGAGTAATGCGATTAACCAGGCACTCAGTGCGGGACATGCGTGCCTTTACGGTCTGGCACATGCAGTGATTGTTGCATTGGGCTGCTCTCCGGGACTTGGCTTTGTCCATGTGGGAGGCGACCTTTCGTTTGTATATGATTTCGCGGATCTCTATAAGGCGGAATTTACGATTCCGATTGCGTTTGAGGCCACCGCTGAAAATCCTCTGGATTTGCCTGCGTATGTAAGACGAAAGGTAAGAGATACGATGTCTCGCAATCATTTGTTAGAACGTATGGTGCGGGATTTACACTATTTACTATCAGAAAGCGAAGAGGATGTCGCAGAAGACGAGGTTATCTATCTCTGGGATAATCGTGAGGGAAGGGTTCGCCATGGTATCTCGTATAGCGTGGAGGAGCAGGCATGATAGTGATTACCTTGACGGATTGTCCGCCCAAGGTGCGAGGAGATTTGTCTAAATGGCTGCTTGAAATTTCGACAGGCGTTTATGTTGGGAATCTCAGTGCACGCGTTCGCGATGAACTTTGGGGACGCATTTGTGAGCACGTCAAAGATGGCAGAGCGACCATGGTTTACAGCAGCAACGGAGAGCAGAAACTAGACTTTGCAATTCATAATACCAGTTGGCTGCCGGTAGATTACGATGGCATCAAGCTGGTGAGAAAGCCCGGGATAAAAAAACGAGAAGAGAATTCCGAACAAGTTGAGACAGAGAAGGCCGCGATGAGCCGTGCGGAGAAGTTCTATCAGGTGCAGCAGATTCAGAAGCATCAGGCACACAAACGAAGTACAGCAGAATATGTGGTGCTCGATTTGGAGACGACCGGCCTTAATATAACGCGCGACCAAATAATCGAAGTTGCGGCTATCCGAGTAGAGGAAGGGCGAGAAGTATCCTGTTACAGTAGCTTGATTTACTGCGATGCTGTACCGGAGACAATTGTTGAATTGACCGGAATTACATCGGATAAGCTTAAAAGCGAGGGAAAGCCGATTGAACAGGTGCTGAAAGAGCTGCTGGAGTTCATCGGAGATACTCGAATTGTGAGTCACAATGCGAGTTTTGATTGGCGTTTCCTGCAGCAGGCCTGCAAGCAAAACAATATCTTGCCGGGACATCCTCACATTACTGATACACTGAATCTTGCACGGCAAAAGATAGAGGAGGTGGAAGATTACAAACTCTTGACCTTATCAAAGTATTTTCATTTTGCTATACTGGAGCCGCACAGGGCGCTCGCTGACTGCCGCTTGACGCATCAGCTTTACGAGAAGTTAAAGAGGATTGAGGCTGAGGACTAGGATCAACCACGGAAATACGCCATTTCCGAAGTGTTTTCCCCGCATGCGCGGGGGTGATCCGGAAGCCGGGTAATATTGTCGTTTCGTGTTCTGGTTTTCCCCGCATGCGCGGGGGTGATCCGATGTGCGCGCGGATGTGGAGCTGCTGCACAAGGTTTTCCCCGCATGCGCGGGGGTGATCCGCTCTTTTTGCGTCTTGCCGCTCTCTTCTAGCAGTTTTCCCCGCATGCGCGGGGGTGATCCGGTGAAGCCCGTCATCCTCTGCGTCGTCGTCCTGTTTTCCCCGCATGCGCGGGGGTGATCCGACGCTGCCAACTACGGCGAACAGCGTGAGGCAGTTTTCCCCGCATGCGCGGGGGTGATCCGGCTTCCCGCCGGTGCCCGGGCAGGTCATCGACGTTTTCCCCGCATGCGCGGGGGTGATCCGCCCGTGAGAGATCCGGAGGACAGCGCGCTCGCGTTTTCCCCGCATGCGCGGGGGTGATCCGAAAAGAGGAAGAAGCGGGGGATGAGAAAGACGGTTTTCCCCGCATGCGCGGGGGTGATCCGGGCGATCGAGGCAGGGCAGTTAAGCCACCGCTGTTTTCCCCGCATGCGCGGGGGTGATCCGACGAAGTACATGTAATCGACACGATGTCAATCGTTTTCCCCGCATGCGCGGGGGTGATCCGCGTTTTGAGCAGCTGCGTCATCGCTTGTACTAGTTTTCCCCGCATGCGCGGGGGTGATCCGCGCGTCTACTACGACGAGACAGCACAGGAGCTGTTTTCCCCGCATGCGCGGGGGTGATCCGCGCATCCCGTTCCTTGGCCAGATAGCCTGCGGGTTTTCCCCGCATGCGCGGGGGTGATCCGCTCGACATTTCGGTCAGCGACGCGATTTACAGGTTTTCCCCGCATGCGCGGGGGTGATCCGAGATGTGGAAAAAGAGACTGTCGAAGCAGATAGTTTTCCCCGCATGCGCGGGGGTGATCCGCGGTGTAGTCCCCGCACAAGAGCTTCTGTCCAGTTTTCCCCGCATGCGCGGGGGTGATCCGTCTCAAAAATTCTTGCTTTGACCTATGACGGGGTTTTCCCCGCATGCGCGGGGGTGATCCGGCGCAAGCGCCACGCTCGGCGTTAGTGCCCAGGTTTTCCCCGCATGCGCGGGGGTGATCCGAGTCCTTGCTGTGCCTCTGCTTGGCGGCCAACGTTTTCCCCGCATGCGCGGGGGTGATCCGGTCGCCTCATCGTCTATCTCTACCGCGTAGATGTTTTCCCCGCATGCGCGGGGGTGATCCGCACTCGGACGCAGATGTCGACTCTCCCGCGGTGTTTTCCCCGCATGCGCGGGGGTGATCCGACCGTACGCAACGCCTCCGGCCTGCTCACCGCGTTTTCCCCGCATGCGCGGGGGTGATCCGGACACGGACAAAGTATCAGTGGCAACGCTTTTGTTTTCCCCGCATGCGCGGGGGTGATCCGGACGCGACCACGCAGCGAGTAGATCCGGTAGAGTTTTCCCCGCATGCGCGGGGGTGATCCGGCTGCCGCGATTTGCAGGGCGCTGTACTTTTTGTTTTCCCCGCATGCGCGGGGGTGATCCGCCTTCGGGCCCTTGGCGTAGATGTCCGGACAAGTTTTCCCCGCATGCGCGGGGGTGATCCGGCGGCAGGATATGACGAAGCGATGCTTTACGAGTTTTCCCCGCATGCGCGGGGGTGATCCCGCATCCCCCGCCATGGTGCCGAGTTTGGACACGTTTTCCCCGCATGCGCGGGGGTGATCCTAAGCGGCTCTCTCGATGCGCTATCAGCGTAGCGTTTTCCCCGCATGCGCGGGGGTGATCCTGAGGTGGTGGATAATTACCGGCTTTTCCTGTCGTTTTCCCCGCATGCGCGGGGGTGATCCTTTGCATCGGCGATACCGTGCAATCGAAATACGGTTTTCCCCGCATGCGCGGGGGTGATCCTTCCTGTGTGCTATAGTCTCGCGTTCCCTTAGTGTTTTCCCCGCATGCGCGGGGGTGATCCTAAGGGCACGCACAAACTCCGAACAACTAAAATGTTTTCCCCGCATGCGCGGGGGTGATCCTTTAAGTATATTAGAAGGTAGACTACATATAGAGTTTTCCCCGCATGCGCGGGGGTGATCCTTCGTTCATCATTTCCGTTCGTTCCGTTCGGACGTTTTCCCCGCATGCGCGGGGGTGATCCTATTACCAAGTAAAGAAACATGATTAAGAAAACGTTTTCCCCGCATGCGCGGGGGTGATCCTTCCTGTGTGCTATAGTCTCGCGTTCCCTTAGTGTTTTCCCCGCATGCGCGGGGGTGATCCTCGGTGAACAGTTGGAAAAGGTCGGCTTTTACAGTTTTCCCCGCATGCGCGGGGGTGATCCCGCTGAACTTGCAAATCTTGACAAAAGTTATAAGTTTTCCCCGCATGCGCGGGGGTGATCCTTATACTACTTTAATAACAAAAGTAAAGAACAAGTTTTCCCCGCATGCGCGGGGGTGATCCTCAGACAATGGCAACGCAATTAACTTCAACGAAGTTTTCCCCGCATGCGCGGGGGTGATCCTGCCGTATCCGTAATAATACGCTGTCCATCATCGTTTTCCCCGCATGCGCGGGGGTGATCCCTATAGAATCCGTATCCCCGTAAATGTATTCTTGTTTTCCCCGCATGCGCGGGGGTGATCCTTAAATCCCTTGTAATTATCTTCCCAAATCGTGGTTTTCCCCGCATGCGCGGGGGTGATCCTGGGCAATGATTGCAGCGGCGGCGGGTCCGGCTGTTTTCCCCGCATGCGCGGGGGTGATCCTGCAGAGGAGATAAATTGTGAAATCCTACCAGGGTTTTCCCCGCATGCGCGGGGGTGATCCTCAGAAGAAATGTTTTGTGTGCGACGATGTGTTGTTTTCCCCGCATGCGCGGGGGTGATCCTTACAGAGGTTGAAGAAGACTTTGATGATGAGTGTTTTCCCCGCATGCGCGGGGGTGATCCTTGATAGTTTACAGAACTTACGGAATCAATATTGTTTTCCCCGCATGCGCGGGGGTGATCCTGGGAAAGTGTATGCAAATACGGTCGCGCTGGAGTTTTCCCCGCATGCGCGGGGGTGATCCTCCTTTGCAGACCGATATTAGTATCCTTACGGCGTTTTCCCCGCATGCGCGGGGGTGATCCTGCGATTGATGGTAGGGCTGATGATAATATTGAGTTTTCCCCGCATGCGCGGGGGTGATCCTATCTTGACATAGCAAACCAATGTAAACAAGAAGTTTTCCCCGCATGCGCGGGGGTGATCCTTGGTTCGCGATTGAAGGTTCTACGATAGAAGAGTTTTCCCCGCATGCGCGGGGGTGATCCTCCTGAACCGTGCCAACAATATCACTTACGATTGTTTTCCCCGCATGCGCGGGGGTGATCCCAACCGCTTTCATAGCCCCCATTTTCTCATTCAGTTTTCCCCGCATGCGCGGGGGTGATCCTGTCGATTGCTTGCTCATCCGATACCCCTGTCAGTTTTCCCCGCATGCGCGGGGGTGATCCTCAGTTTTCCGGCTATCACCTCCATTGTAGAAAGTTTTCCCCGCATGCGCGGGGGTGATCCTTCGCGCCTCCTTTGCGCTTGTCTTAGGCACTTGTTTTCCCCGCATGCGCGGGGGTGATCCTTGCCCGAAGGGTGACGACACGACCGTTATTGAGTTTTCCCCGCATGCGCGGGGGTGATCCTACTTCGCGGGCTTACATTCGCATTCTTTCCAAGTTTTCCCCGCATGCGCGGGGGTGATCCTATTTTGTCTGTTCCCAATTTTATAAAGCCGCGGTTTTCCCCGCATGCGCGGGGGTGATCCTTCGCGCCTCCTTTGCGCTATGTGTTAAGCACTGTTTTCCCCGCATGCGCGGGGGTGATCCCTGGCTAAGTTTAAAGAGCGCGCCATTCGTGATGTTTTCCCCGCATGCGCGGGGGTGATCCTATTTCCATATTGTTGTTCAAAACTTGTTCTAAGTTTTCCCCGCATGCGCGGGGGTGATCCTAGTCGAAATTGCAATTGATAGTCGCATTCGTTGTTTTCCCCGCATGCGCGGGGGTGATCCTTTAAGAAAGGAAAAAGATCAGCTACATGAATAGTTTTCCCCGCATGCGCGGGGGTGATCCTTCCTGCTCTACCATGCATACGCTACACAAGAAGTTTTCCCCGCATGCGCGGGGGTGATCCTCTCCTTCATGAGCTGCCGATAAAGCTTTTTGAGTTTTCCCCGCATGCGCGGGGGTGATCCTCCCGCCGTTGTCCGACATAGTGCCCGTGCCCGGTTTTCCCCGCATGCGCGGGGGTGATCCCATTCTCTCGATGCGCGTTGCCTCCGTACAAATGTTTTCCCCGCATGCGCGGGGGTGATCCTTGCAGCCCCTTCCCGATGCAGCATCTTCCGTGGTTTTCCCCGCATGCGCGGGGGTGATCCTGAGAACAGGGCAGGGAGCCTTAGGATCGGACGGTTTTCCCCGCATGCGCGGGGGTGATCCTCGCGCAGCTGGTGTCCGACTGGCTCGGCGAGGGTTTTCCCCGCATGCGCGGGGGTGATCCTGGCACGTGGGGCGAGGTGTGGGTCAACGACCTGTTTTCCCCGCATGCGCGGGGGTGATCCTGTGGCGCGCAAAGAAACCCGTTGCACAGGATAGTTTTCCCCGCATGCGCGGGGGTGATCCTGTTTAGCAGCATTTGAAAAACCCCAATGGTTGGTTTTCCCCGCATGCGCGGGGGTGATCCGAACTACACAAAGTTCGGTGCGTGGTACGGGCTGTTTTCCCCGCACGCGCGGGGGTGATCCTAGTCGCCAATCGCCCGTCGCCCTGGTACTCCAGTTTTCCCCGCACGCGCGGGGGTGATCCTGTTATGATTTTGCTGCTAAGAACGATTTCTCTGTTTTCCCCGCACACGCGGGGGTGATCCGCAAGAGTAAGAATACTACGGTTTGGCGATGAAGTTTTCCCCGCACACGCGGGGGTGATCCTTTGACGCCCATCTCGTCGCGCATCCGCTTCGTGTTTTCTCCGCACACGCGGGGGTGATCCCAACTTGGATTTAAGGATTCTATTCCTGAAACCGTTTTCCCCGCATACGCGGGGGTGATTCCGCCGTTTTGAGTCGCGAGAAGCCCCGCAAAGGTTTTTTCCGCACACGGGGGGATCGATTATGTGCACATGCTCGGGCGGGCGATTGCGTTTCAGAGCGATGCAAGTCGATCAGATTATTCTAATTTCAGGTGACAGCGACTTTGTTCCCGCCGCTAAGCTTGCACGCAGAGAGGGGATTGATTTCATCCTCGACCCTTTGTGGGCAAGTATAAAGCCAAATTTACACGAGCATATAGACGGACTACGTTCCAACCGGAAAAAACTACCGGCAGTATCCTCGCAGACCGAAGAGGCTCAAGAGCACTAAAGGAGAATCATATGTCTAGATACGCATATCCCGCGATTTTTGAACCGGAAGCAGAGGGTGGATATTCCGTTCATTTTCCCGACTTACAAGGATGTTATACCTGTGGCGATACACTGGCGGATGCGATTTATATGGCGGAGGATGTGTTAGCGTTCACTCTCTTTGGCTTTGATCGAGAGAATACTACGCCGCCCGCTCCGTCCGAACATCTGACCGCTCCTGCCGGTTCTTTTGTTAACTGGATTCTCGGGAATACCATATGGTACAGAAAAAGGGAGGAATGCCGGAAAAGGAAGGAGGCAAAGGAAAATGCGCAAAAGTCCTGACAGATACTTTTTCCCCGCAGTTTTCACCTATGAGAACGATCGGGAAATCGCTGTAGAGTTTCCGAATCTGGATGTGGCCACTTGTGGCAAGGATGACGCCGACGCGCTGCTCTCTGCCCGTGAGCTGCTCGGAATCACTCTGTTTGGTCTTGAGGAGGACGGAGAGGACATTCCGACACCCGCCAAGCTCTCAGCTCTTTCCCTTGCGCCAAACCAGCGCGCAGCACTGATTGATGTCTATATGCCGGCTGTCCGCCTGGCAGGCATTAACAGGGCTGTTACGCGCACAGTAACCCTTCCCGCGTGGCTCAATGCCGCTGCGCTTGCGCAAGGCTTTGATTTTTCTGAGGTGCTTCAGGAGGCGTTGAAGGAGCGGCTCGGAATAGAGGCATAAAAAAGAGCCCCCGAAGGGCTCTTACAAAGATTCTTCTACGAAGTGAACGACATCTAATTTCTGTTTTTGGATTTCCGAAAGCTTTTCCGTTTTTTTGCAGCGTCATCCGGCAATATCTCGTTCTGTTCAGGGTGAACTCTACAGCTTTCAAGACTTCAGGAAAGCGACTCAGCTTTGCGTTGTATAGCTTGTGTTCATAGGTTTTCTCGCCAGTCGGAGATTGTTTTGTAAATACTCTTTCTGTAACCCGCTTCACTTTGATCGGATTTTTCGGAACACCCAGCTGCTCGGAAAGCAGCTTTCGTACGTGCCCGGTGTCATCGTTTTGGGCAGTGCGGTATCTGAAAAAGAACCGGCATTTCCTTTCCCATCGTAATAGAGCAGATACTTGGACGGAACCGCTGTAAAGGTGTCTTTCAACGCCACAAGAGAGTGCCGGTGCTCGGTGCGAGCAAGAGGTTCAATACGTGCAAACAGGCGTTTATGTCCGTGTTTGAATTTTTGACTTTACACGTATTTGTATCTACCGTATAGCATAATCATTCCCCTTATCGCCAGACAAAAATTTTGTACTGTGCCCCGGAGAGCATGAATATAGTAGGATATGTCACGGGAAGTGTGGTGATTACAAACTGTCACACGCAAAGCATAAAACCACGTATATGCGCTGTTTTTTGGTGTTTTGACATGGGGGGCTCCCGTCACCCCATGCTTTGATTGCGCGCCTGTTACCCGAGAGACTTTTTGCTTTGTTTGGATATGGAGAAAACAGAAGTGCTGATTGTGTATCAAATTTCGGACAAGTAATGTGGTAAACTGAATGTATTGAAAAAGTTGTGGCGTTTCCCTGCACACTCGGAGGTAATCCTTTTAAGGAATCAATAGAGAATAAGTTTATAGAGTTAAAGGAGCGCGGAGAATATGAGAGAACTGACAAACGATGAATGGGAGTACATAGTGTCAAGAGTTCTGCAAAACGCCAAAGACGCGGCCGAAGAGGCAAGACAACTTCCCTATAGGGAATACAAGGCAGGGAGAGCGCTCGCATATTATGAGACGTTGGACACAATAAAAAATGAGCTTTTGGCTCGCGATGCGGATGTGAAGAGATTCGGATTTGATATCAGTCTGGAAGAATTGTTATCTTAGCACGGAGAAACTCGTAATGGTTAACCTGTGGGCAACTTACTAGCTCCTACGCAGCTTGGAGAAGTCCATGGAGTTTCCCCACATGCGCGGGGGTGATCCTATGCTGTGGATATAACTGTGGCAGTGTGTGCTACTATATATGAGGAGAGGAGATAGGAGGGACGACATGGACGATAGAGAGAGTCAGAGTAGGACGCAGGAGATCAACGCCTACAAAAAACGCGCATACAAGCGCGTACCGCTAGAGCTAAAAAGGGCGGACTATGAGCGCCTACGCGCCGCCGCTGACGCGGCGGGCGAGACGATGAGTGGATTTATAAAGCGTGTGCTTGCGGAGCATATAGGTGATACGGAGGGTTAGGCTAGACCAGCGGGAAAGTAAGAAGAGCAAAAAAGGGGATATCAACAAAAGGGCGGGTTTTCCCCCCACACGCGGGGGGATCCACACCTACTCCGCGAGCTCCACAGCAGCAGGCCGTTTTCCCCGCACACGTGGGGGCGACCCAATATTGCCAGCAACATACAATCAGCAGAATGAACAAATAAACGAGGGATTATTTGTGCGTTTTATATATTAATTGCAATACAACGGCAGCATATACTATAAAAACAGAGGTGGGAGGTGAGAGAGTGGCGATAAGCGAGGCGCGTAAACGCGCGACATACAAATACATTTCGAAAGCGTATGATAGAGTCGTGCTAAACCTACCGCGCGGGGAGCGGGATCGGATAAAAATTGCTGCGGACGAGGCGGGTGAGTCTGTCAACGCCTACATAAAAAGAGCGATATCCGCACAGATGCAGAGAGAGGGAAAAAACGCGGGAGAGGCGGATCAGAGTGGTGCGGTTTCTGACTAAGAGAGATTTTATTGATATAGATATACGGGAAAGAAGTTTTCCCCGCATGCGCGGGGGTGATTCTTTGAGACGAAGAATGCACTGGAATCAGCGGCGATGCAAAGACGCATAAAGCGAGAAAGGAGGTTTACATGATTATCAAGTTCACCGAAGAGGAGGAGCGATTGTTTGATAAAGTCATGCCGTATGCAGCTTCGAAAGGAGGAGGTATCCGCTCAGATGCGCCTCCGGAGATTCAAGCTATCTATGCCAGACTTGTTGAGATAACCAACCCATACCTGAGCCCGTGTCCGCTACCTGATAACTGGGCCACAGCAACACCAACTGAATAACAGTAACGTAAGCACAGTCATAGCGGCTGTGCTTTTTTGATGCGCAGGTGGGCGCACTGGCGGACACTCCGGACGGTGGGGATGTGGCGCGCACTCCGAAAAACACAAGTGGGCTATCGAAGATAGCACTCAGAGAGGAGCAGTATGAAGAAGACGAAATTGGATGAGCTTTTGAAGAGCGGAGCAGTCACAGAGGAGGAGTATAAGGAGCTCCTGCCGACCTGTGAGGATGACACGGGAGATCCGGACGGCGGAGAGCCGGAACCGGAGGACCCGCTCGCGGGACTTGACGAGAAGACGCGGGCAACTGTTGAGAAGATGATACAGTCATGTTTTCCCCGCATACGCGGGGGTGATCCAACAAAGATGCGCTTTTGACAGGGCGGAGATTTTAGGAGAAAACACGCATGAAAATATCAAAGAAGTTGGCAACATGAGTCATTATTAAGTGTGCAAGGGAATATCAAACTTATCGAGCCGGTATTTGTTCACGGGTTCGACTCCCGTCACCCCATGCTTTGATTGCGCGCTTGTTTACTTGATAGTTTTTCTTTGTTGGGGATTGAGGAAACCGAAGTTTTAATTGAGACCGAAATTTTGGACAGATAATATGATAAAATCAAAACGTAGAAAGAGTTGGATAGTTTTCTCACTCACGCGGGAGTGATTCCAATCTATGCGTTGAACAGAAGCTACAGCGGATGCGCAGAAGGTGGCGCTTCTGAAATTCAGTACCGCGTACGACATGACACGAAAGGAAATTAGATGAGGAAGAAGAGCGACGCTGTAGAAGTAATCAATGACAAGTTCGAGCTCCCGGAGCGGATAAAAAAGATGACCCGACAGGAGATACAGGATGAAATTATAAGAATTTTGCTGGAAGAAGGCAAAATCAAAGAGGGCGAGTATAGCCGAGAAGATCTGTTTTCTGTGCCTTCTGAAGAGGAGTTGAATGATTAAGGGCAGTTTTCCCCGCACACAAGAGTGCTTCTGGCCTTGTGAATCCGGGACGTAGGTATCTACCGTATGACCGGTGTATAAGTCACGAATAGGGAGCAAAATAATGGAACAGTATCCGCAGTATTCTAAAGTCATTTTGAAAGATGGCAGAACAGCTACAATCGTAGAAATCCTAAAGGAAAATGTTGAGTACATTGTAGACGTGGATCTGGAAGGGCCTGACTGGGAAACGATTGAAGTCAGTGCGGATGAGATTTCAGGACGGAGATAGTACTGATGCGTTAAGAGGGCATGAGGCCTTGAAATGAGTTAAATAGATGATGCAGAAGAAAGAAAACAGGGATGGTTCTTAGGTATACCGAAGAGGAACTCGCATTAGCAGCTATTTTTGAGCCCTATCTGGAAGCCGGAAAGCTACGAGAAAACGCACCACAGGCGGCGAAAGACGCTTTAAAGCGCTACCTGGAAATGATTAAGGAGCATCGCCGGAAGGTGTTTGAAGCCACCTATGGTTGGAGCTATGATGGGTGACTTCCCCGCACCCGCGGCAATAATTGCCTTTACAGCCCGCGCCCGGTGTTCCTAATGGTGACTTCCCCGCACCCGCGGCAATAATCCGTATCAGTCACCCGGACCCGGGAAATATTGTGCAAGTAACTTCTTCCCATTCAAAAGCGAAAGGAGAAAAACGTGATTATAACGGTTGAGCAGATTGAGGTGCTGAGACCTTATATCGAAAATATTGAAGAATTGATATCTGCCGATGATGTTGATGCGCTATTAGATGCTGTAGATGATGCGGTCGTTGATAACATTGTCGCGCATAACGACGAACCGGATGAGGAAGGGAGAAAGATTCAGAGAATATATGATGACATCGCTGCCCAGAATCACGTTTACTGGGATTAATGGAATGAAGGCGGCATGTCGACCTTACCCCGCCACCCTGAGCACAAAATAAGCACAGCCGTTATAGCTGTGCTTTCATCGCTGTGATTCAGTTGTCTTGGTTATCGTCCGATAAATCGCAAGAATCCTTATGAATAGGTGTCATAGGTGTCGAATACGGGCTCAGATATTGGTTGGTTATCTCTACCAGTCTGGCATAGATAGCTTGAATCTCCGGAGGTGCATCCGGGCGAATTCCTCCTCCTTTCGCTGCATAAGGCATGACTTTATCAAACAATCGCTTCTCTTCTTCGGTGAACTTGATTCTCATTCAAACCTCCTTTCGCGCTTAACGGGGATCACGCTACATGCGTTTTCTTTAGGAAAATCAATCAAAGCATTTTTTCGGGCTTATTCCCATAGAATATCATCAAAATCAAAAAAGGTAATCAAACCGTTATAGGGCTTATCCTGATTTGATTGAATCGCAAAGAAGGACTGAATATACGCTTCGGGATAAGAAATGCTTCCGTCGCCATCGAGATCGATAGGATGCAGTTCTCCCGCATCACACTTCTCAATGAACTTATTCAGGTTGATTCTAATATCCATAAGAAAGCGATTCAGATCATCGCCCTGAAGATAATTGGGATTATCTACGCTGCCGATATAGTAATAATTTCCGTCGTCCGTCTCAGGCTCCCAATACCAGATCCAACCCTTATCTACCTTGGCAATGTAAACCCCTGGGTATGCATCGGATGCGTAGGTTTCTTTGAGTCTCTGCGCATATTGGTTGTTTTCGTCATAGGACGGAATGTTGTAGGGGCCGTATGTTCCGTCATTATAGGTATACATCTTTACTTCGCGCTTAGGGCTTGCGCTTGTTTCGGCGGACGCTTGAACAGAAGTGCTGGCTGTGGTTTCAACTTCGCTTTTCTCGCTTCCGCAACCAACGAGGACAGATCCAAGCATTGCCACTGCTGTTATCAAAACAAAAATTCTCTTCTTCAACCTTTCTGTCTCCTTTCGGCGTTTGCGATTCTTACTATACAACATGTTTATATGAATGCCTACGATATACCGTGTTCCTGTTCGCGCGAAACAGTTCATCCGCATGCGAGGACTATACTTCCATGTATCGGTAATATGCAACCGGTTCTGTTTCTCGATTTCTGCGATTGATCATAGCTGAACTGGAAAGACAAGCCCGCATAGAGGGTATCTTGCCGGAATCCGAGAAGTCGAATTAGACGAGTGCCGTGATTAGAAGAAGAATACGAAAGCCTATCGAGTCCGAAATTTGGTACAGGTCCTGTGGTAGACTCTCAATATAGAAACGCGTTGGGATAGTCTAAGGAGGTAGCACTATGGGATATGCGGCAATTATCTATTTAATCGGCCTTTATCTGTTTATCGGCGCCGGGATAAGCTCATACCTTTCGGATATCGAATATAAGCTGACAGGTCACAGAAGGAATCGCAATATCGCAATCAGAGGGCTGCTTTCTTTTTTCTGCTTTTGGCTGGGAACTTTCATCATGATGCATCTTTGAGATGCATCATGATGCCAAGGGAGGGGGCTGCCTTTACATTTGTTCGGCGTATGAGTAGAATGATAATTGTTAAGATTGCTTAAAGTTAAGCAATCATTTCAAAACAGGGGGCAGAGATGAAGAAGAACATTTTCCTTGCGGCGGCAGTGGCACTTGGCACCATGCTCATGGCTACGCCTGTTTTTGCCGGCAACTACGGCTGGAATCGGGACGGTCGGGGCTGGTGGTATCAGCTCTCGAACGGAAGCTATGTGAAGTCGTCTTGGCTTTCAATCAACGGCACCTGGTACAGTATGGACAGTGCCGGATACATGGAGACCGGCTGGGTGCGGGATGGCGGCGGCTGGTACTACATGGATACCGAGAGCGGTGCGATGCGTGTCGGCTGGGTTAATGTGAACGGAAACTGGTATTATCTGAGCCCGACGGATGGCGGTCGTATGCTTGCAAACGGCTATACGCCGGACGGTTATTATGTCGATGGCAACGGTGTATATCAGCCGCAGTCAAATAGGCAGACTACGACTGTCAATCGAATCATCACCGACAATACCGATACGACCGCAGATGATGCGGACGCTTGGCAGCGTTCGAATGCTGGAAACGATTCGGCTTCTCCGGAAGAATACGAGGATCAGGTGATTGCGCTGGTCAATCAGGAGAGAGCAAAGCAGGGACTTTCGCCGCTCAAAAAGGACACAGCTCTGATGAATACGGCAGATGTACGCGCGGAGGAACTGGAAACGCTGTTCTCGCATGACAGACCGGACGGCACAAAGTGCTATACGGCTTATCCGGGAGGCTACAGTTATCGGGGTGAGAATATCGCCATGGGCCAGCAGGACCCGGCTTCGGTTATGGATTCCTGGATGCATTCCAGCGGACACAGGGCCAATATTCTGAATCCGAATTATGATTCGATTGGCGTCGGCTATTCGGCACAGGACGGAACGCCGCACTGGGTTCAGAACTTCGGCAGAAAGAACTGAGGCAAGTGTTTGTCTGCTTGTATGCAGAAGGTATGATAAAAGGGTCACATACTCCACTGATATTTTTGGAGGGACACATGTGTTGCGTCGATTAACGCAACGCCTTCTTCCTGCAGTAGCTTAGCCTGCGCTGCCCAGCCGGGGGCCAGGCGGCCGCTTGCATTTACCACACGGTGACAGGGATAGTCGCCGTAATAGTCCGCATGCGAGAGAACGCGCGCCACGAGGCGCGCGTTTTTTGGATACCCGATTAAGCGGGCAATTTGTCCGTAAGTGGCAACTTTGCCCTCCGGAATTTCCGCGACGGCGGAGAGCACGGCATAGGCAAAGTCATCATTCAGCGCGGCGGTCTCGGACATGGAACTCCTTTCTGTGTCAGCGAAATAGGGGCGCGGTTTACATCTCCCGCAAGATGCGCAGCCCGAGTAAGAGGGCGTCTTCGTGCGCATCCCGCCCAAAGTTACGGGCGTCGTAGTCATGGATGCAGGCGAGGGAGTCGGCCGTAAAGAGCAGCTGTCCGAAGCTTGCGCCGCGGAGGCGGGCACAGGCTGCGAGCGCCGCACACTCCATCTCGACGCAGAGACAGCCTTCGTTTCGGCGGTATGCGACCATATCCTTGGTCTCGCGGTAAAAAGCATCCGTGGTCCAAGTGGTGCAGGGGACAAAGGGGAGGCCTTCTGCTTTCAGTACGCTTTCTATGACCGTGAGCACTGCGCTGTCAAGTTCGATATAGCGGGAAGCGGGCAGATAGTGGTAGGAGCTGCCCTCGTCGCGCAGCGCGCGGGTCGGAACCAGAAACGCATTTTCCGGGAGCCTTTCCAGCACACCGCAGGAGCCGAGTGCCAGAATTTTGTGACAACCGCTTGCAATCAGTGCATCCAACAGGGAACTTGCGGGCGGCGCACCGATCGGCGCCTGCGCAAGACAGATTTCTTCGCCGTTTTCCTCAAACACATAGATGGGGTAGGTGGCGGAGACGGTGCGAAATTCGCAGCGCTTTTCTGCATGCTTTGCCTCGGCGTAGCGGTGGATGGTATCGCCGAGGAAGGCAAAAAGGCACTTTTTCGGAAAGCGGCAGTCTCCGAATTCATGCGCAGGCGGAATCACTTCGGAGGAAGTCGCATCATATTCAAAAAGCGGTATTTCGTTTCGTTCTATCATGTGTTGATATGTCCTCCGCGTGTCTCGTAAATTTCAGGGGAGTATAGCAAAGCAAAAAAGCGCTGTCAATCTGCCCGCGCGCATGTGCGTTGTCTATGCTATGATTTGATTTAGGAGGAGCATGATGATGGTGGATGCAATCAAGGCGAGGCGGAGTATACGACATTTTTTGCCGACGGAGCTTTCCAAGGAGCAAGTGGAGGAAATTTTGAACGCGGGTTCTATGGCACCCTCGGCGAAGAACTTGCAACCCTGGCATTTCGTCGTGACAACGGGGGCGGCAAAGGAACGGGTCTGCAAGGCCATGGAGGCGGGTATCGAGCGGGAGCGGCATTCCCCCATGCTGCCCGATACGCGCCACTATCTGGACGGGGCATTTGAGACCCTGCGGGTGATGCGGGAGGCGGCAGCAGTTATCCTAATCACATCGCCGATTGCACGGCCGCTCTCTGCGACCATGACGCTAGACCAGCGGGTCACGGAAATCTGCGCGGCACAGTCGGTCGGTGCGGCCATCGAGAACATGTGTCTGCAGGCGACGGCGCTCGGTATCGGCAGTCTCTGGATTTGCGACAGTTTCTTTGCGCAGGCGGAGTTAAGAGCGGAGGCGGGCGGAGACAGTGAGCTCTACGCGTTGTTGGCGCTCGGCTATGCGGCGGAAGCACCGGCTGCCGGGCCGCGGCGTGCCCTTTCGGAGACCGCAGAGTGGAGAACGGAATAACAGGCATCAAGAGGACAACTGTTTCGCCGGAGCCGCTGTGTTTTAAGGCACGGAGCGAGATTTGTTAGGCATTGCGGGTTAACTGTTTCGTTGAAGGTTTAATGGATAGCTTTGACAGATAAAAGGAGAGAATCATGCGGAAAATCTTAGTGGTTATAGATATGCAGCGAGACTTTATCGACGGCGCACTCGGAACGGCGGAGGCGCGTGCCATAGTCCCGGCGGTTATAGAGAAAATCAAGGGCTATGCGCCGGAGGATGTCTTTGCGACGCGGGATACGCACGGCGAGGACTATCTGAATACGCAGGAGGGGCACTATCTTCCGGTGCAGCACTGTATTCGCGGGACGGCGGGCTGGGAACTAAATCCGGAAATCGCGGCGTTGATTCCGAAAGACCATATCTTCGACAAGGGTACCTTTGCTTCGACGGGACTCGCAGCGGCTGTGAAAGAGCGCGCGGTGCGGGAGAGCGTGGAACTTGAACTCATCGGCCTCTGCACGGATATCTGCGTGGTTTCGAACGCACTGCTCTTAAAGGCGTGGCTTCCGGAAGTGAAGATTTCCGTGGATCCCGCCTGCTGCGCCGGTGTGACGCCGGAAAAACATGCGGCGGCGCTGGAGACTCTGCGTTCCTGTCAGATTCAGTGTAGCTGAGTCCCGACAGTTCACGTTGTCGCTTCAGTTTAGGAGCGGAAGCAGTCAAAGTGCTCGCTTGCGCCAATAAAAGAACCGCTTGGAACGTTACGAGGGAAAGAAATGAGAGTCATTGATTTAAGCCACACGATTAAAGAAAACATGCCGGTGTATCCCGGCACGGAGACGCCGACTCTCACAGCGGTGAGCGTATATGAAAAGGATGGTTTTCGGGAGAGTCTTTTAAGGATGACCACGCACACGGGTACGCACATGGACCCGCCGTCGCACCTCTTTCCGGGGCGCACCACGCTGGACGAATTCCCGGCGTCGCAGTTCATCGGCAAGGCACTTGTGATTGATTGCAGCAGCCTGAAGGAAGGGGAAGAGATTACGCTTGCCCACATCACCCGCTACGGGGAGAAGGCCGAGAAGGCGGACTTTCTTCTCTTTTACCTCGGCTGGGACAAGCGTTGGGGGAGCGAGAACTATTTCGGCGACTATCCCTGTCTGAATGATGCGGCGCTCGACTTCGTAATTCGGGGCGCATATAAGGGCATCGGTTTTGATGTGATAGGCCTCGACCCGATTGCGGATGCCGGACTGCCGCGGCATAAGAAGCTGTTCCGCGAGAAGGATATCGTGAACATCGAGAATCTCAAGAATCTGGGGCTCTGCGGCGAAGAACTCTTTTCCTTCAGTTGTTTCCCGCTGAAGCTCGAAAACAGTGACGGTGCACCGGTGCGGGCAGTCGCCTGGTTTGAGGACGAAACTTGACAAGAACGTATGTTTTGACTACACTGAAATCAGAACATACATTCGGAGAAACGGGCTGTGCGACTGTCGGAACTCATTAGCTATGCGCGGGAGCGCCATCATATCGAAGAGCTGCACAAGTGGCGGGAGATGCCGGGACTCTCGGTCTTAGTCTCTCCGGCAAGCGGAAAGTGGATTGCGCTGCTCATGCGGGAGCGGGATGCGGGCGGAAGAATCAGGGAGCGCTGTGATTTAAAGTACAGCGCGTTTCGCGAGCTGCCTGCGCGGGACTATCTCACGCAGGGCTTTCGCATGCCGGGCTGGCTCGGTGTGCGCTTTGGTGCGGAAACGGAGCGAGCATTCCTGTTACATGTGTTTGATCTTGCAGTGGAGGAAGAGGCAGAGAAGGTGGAAGGGTATTACCGTGAGACGGCTATACCGGGGCGTAGCGAGCTTCCGGCGCGGATAGAGGCAATCTACGCCTGTGAGGACTTTCTCTCTGCGGCGCGTGCCATGGAGGACTATGAGGACAATAGCCCCTTTGCGGGCACGGTCCCTCTCTATCAGCCGGAGTATCGCGATTTGACGCCGAACGAGCTCCGCGGTTATTTCACTTGGCGCGCGGCGCTACGGCGAGGAGAGGTCTCTGCACACTGCGATGCCTTTGTGTATCTCTATCTCAGCGAACTCATGCTGGGGGTCGGCGCGGCGAATGCTGCCGAGGCGCTTGATTGCATGGATGCCTTTGCGTCTGCTTTTTTTTCTGCGGGGCACGGGAGCGAGGCTCTGCAGCGGAATTTTAAAAATTGGCGTTTTGAGTACGCGGTGTTAAACCGTGTGGATGCGGCGCGCGTGCGGGCGTATGAAAACCCCGCGCTCAGGCATTGGGACGAGGCGCTCACCGTGCTGCGGGAGCCGGAGAAGCAGAGCGATGAAGCCGTTTTTGCGGCACTTGCGGAGTTAGGCGGCAAGAAGCTAACAGAAGCGCGGAGCGTCAAGGGACTCGGGGACAAGGCAGCGTTTTACTATGCCGCAATCTGGAGAAGCTGTGCGCCGCTTTTATTTGCGGCCTGCTTCGGAAACATGCGCATGCGCGAGTGGAAGCCCTTTTCGGATGCGCCGCGGCTTAATGCGGTCTGCGAGAACGCGGGACAAGCGTTTTCCTATCAACTGAATGAGCTGCGCAGTTTCGCGGCGACGGGAAACGGCTTTACGGAATACAGCTACTTGCGGCAGCAGTTTGACAGCAAGCGCTTCTTTGCCTTTTTAAAAGAGGCGGATACAGCGCTTCGCGTTCGTTATTTGCGCGGCAAGGCTTCGAAAACCGCGTCTGCGACACAGGATGCCGCGCTGCAAGAGTCCTTTTCGCGTGCCTTTGAAAGTTGTGAGGCTATGGAGGCGGCGCAAAAGCTTGCGGCGGTCCCCGTGCGGCGGGAAAAGCTCGCGGACATACGCGCGGCGGCCGCAGTCACAACGGCGGCCCTGCTCACGGAGGCAGAGACCGGGGCCGAGCGGGAAGAACTGCGGCGGCGGGAAGCGCAGAAGCTTCCTGCGGAGAAGGGCTCCGGCTTAGCGGAGCGTATGAACGGCGAGGATTGCAAGCAGACAGGCACCGCAGAGAGTAATGCGAGCGGAGAGGGCAAACAGGGACAACAAGGCGCATCGCGGCAGATAGAGGGGATTCGCCTTGCGGCGGCCGGTGCAAAGCTTGCGAACAGAAGCGAAACGAAGCAAAGAGACCAAGCGGAAAGAACAGAAATGTTGGATGCGCTCGAACGCCGCTGCCTTGCGGCCTTGCTTCGCGGGGAGAGCGTGCGCGCGGAACTGCGCGCGGCGCATTGTTTGACAAGCCTCTTTGCCGAGCGGGTCAACGAGAAGCTGTATGATTGTTTTCAAGATATTTGCCTTGCGTCCGAGGGTGAGGAACTCTTCCTCGTGCCGGATTACCGGGAAGAGATTGAGACATTATTGTGGGAGACAGAGGATGAGTGAGACGGGACGCGCCGTGCCGCGGCGCATTGCACAGGCAATTTTAAATTCCCTGCAGAGCGGCGTGGTGCCGCGCGTCGGCCTGCCGTACATTGCGGTCGGGAGGAAGGAGGAGATTGCGGCGCTGCTTCGCGACACGGAACTCATTGCGGAGGGCGGCGCTTCCTTTCGTTTTCTGATCGGAAAATACGGCGCGGGCAAGAGCTTTCTCTTGCAGACCATGCGGAACTATGTCTTTGAGCAGAGCTTTGTGGTTGCGGATGCGGATTTATCGCCGGAGCGGCGTTTGCAGGGCAGCAAGGGGCAGGGGCTTGCGACTTACCGCGAGCTGATAGCGAATCTGGCGACCAAGACCAAACCGGAGGGCGGCGCGCTGCGTCTTATTTTAGACCGCTGGGTTTCTCAGGCGGAGCAGGCAGCTGCGGAGGAGCAGGGCGGCTTCCGGGAGGACAGGGCTTTCTTTGCGCTGGTCGAAAAAAAGATTGCGACTGCGGTCGATTCGCTGCAAGACATGGTGCACGGCTTTGAGTTTGCCAAGCTCCTGCGGGGCTATTATCTCGCGGGGGCGGAGGGCGACGATGAGAGAAAAGAACGGATACTCAAGTGGTTTCGCGGGGAGTATGAGAATAAGCGCGAAGCGCGGGAGGCGCTCGGCATCAACCTCATTGTGAGCGATGAGAACTGGTACGATTACATCAAACTCTTCTCGCAGTTCTTTCGCCGCGCGGGCTATGCGGGCACACTGATTCTGCTCGATGAGGCGGCGAATCTCTGTAAGATTCCGAATGCGATTGCAAGGCAGTATAACTACGAGGTGCTGCTCACCATGTACAACGACATGATGCAGGGGAAGGCGCAGCACATCGGAATCTGGATGGGAGCGACGCCGGAGGCACTCGAGGATAAGCGCCGCGGTCTCTTTAGCTACGAGGCACTTTCTTCGCGGCTTGCGGAGAGCCGCTTTTCCCGGGCGGGAAGCAAAGATTTATTTTCGCCGGTGCTCCGCCTCGAGGCGCTCACGCCGGAGGAGATGCTGGTGCTTACGGAGAAGCTCTCCGACATGCATGCGGCACTCTACGGGGATGCACGGTGTTTCCGCACCGACGAATTGGAACTCTTTGTGCGGACTTGCTATGCGAGGGTCGGGGCGAGCGCACAGATTACACCGCGGGAGATGACGCGCGACTTTATTTTTCTACTGGACGCGCTGCATCGGGAACCGGAGAGCAGCATGGAGCAGTTGCTTAAGCCGGAAGAGAGCGGCGAGGCGTTAGAGAGTGTTGCGAGCGAGTTAAGGAAAACCGGCGGCGGGGACGATGCGCCCTTTGATTTTTCCTTTTGAGGACAGAGCATGGATATCTTTCGGCGCTATGCGCCCTTCATTCAGGACTTTATTTACCGCGAGCGCTGGCAGTCGCTCCGCGCCGTGCAGAATGCGGCGGGAGATGTGCTCTTTAACAGCGGGGATAACCTGCTGCTCTCAGCGGCCACAGCCTCCGGAAAGACGGAGGCTGCTTTTTTTCCGATTTTAACCTTGCTCTCGGAGGAACCCGCTACCTCGGTCGGCGTGCTCTATATTGCACCCTTGAAAGCGCTGATCAACGATCAATTTGAGCGCCTCGACCGGCTTTGCGAGCGCGCGGACATACGGGTTACCAAGTGGCACGGAGATGCCTCGCGGAGCGCAAAGGAGAGGCTTATCAAGCACCCGGAGGGGATTTTACAGATTACGCCTGAGTCGCTGGAAGCTCTGCTTCTCCATCGGAAGGCGGCGGTTCCGACTCTCTTTTCGGATTTACGCTTTATTGTGATCGATGAGATTCATGCGCTGCTTCGGCAGGACCGCGGGCGGCAGACCTTCTGCCTGATTGAGCGTCTTATGCGGCTCTCGGGCTGCAGACCGCGGCGGGTGGGGCTCTCCGCGACCATAGGCAATCCGAAGGAAGTGGGGCGCCTGCTCGCCGCGGGGAGCGGTCGTGCGACCGCGATTCCGCGCATGGAGCCCGGGAAGGAGCACTGGCGCTTATCGCTCGAACACTTTTGGAAGACGGGGCCGCAGTCGGGCACAGGGGATACGCGCTTTCCCACGTTGCCGCTTGACCGGGCGTTAGAGAGCGCGCCGCGGGGGGCAGATCCCGGTCTCGGCTATATTTACGCCCACAGCGCCGGCAAAAAGTGCCTCATTTTTACGAACTCCCGCGAGGAGTGCGAGCTGGTCTGTCAGGAGTTAAGGCAGTACTGCGAGGCCATGCGAGAACAAGATCGTTTTCTCATTCACCACGGGAATCTCTCGGCCTCCTACCGCGAGAGCGCGGAGGAGGAGATGCAGCGCGCGGACTCCTTAAAGAGCATCTGCGCGACGGCAACCTTGGAGCTCGGCATTGACGTGGGCAGGCTGGAGCGCGCCTTTCAGCTCGATGCGCCGTTTACGGTCTCCGGTTTTTTGCAGAGGCTCGGCAGAACGGGGCGGCGCGGTGCCCCCGCGGAGCTCTGGTTCGTGATGCGGGAAGAGCCAGCCGAAGCGCGGGCTTCGCTTCCGGAGGCCTTTCCTTGGTATCTTTTGCAGGGCATTGCCTTGGTGCAGCTCTACGCGGAGGAGCGCTATGTGGAGCCGCCGGACACGCGGCGTCTGCCCTACAGTCTCCTCTACCACCAGACCATGAGTACACTTGCCTCGGAGGGAGAACTCACACCACGGGAGCTTGTGCTCCGCGTCTTGACGCTCACGCCGTTTGAACGCATCTCGAAGGAGGAGTACGGCTTCCTCTTACAGCATTTACTCCGCATCGATCACATCAACCGCACGGCGGAAGGCGGGCTCATCATCGGCATCGCGGGAGAGCGTGTGGTGAACAATCATAAGTTCTATGCGGTTTTTCAGGAGAATGTGGAGTACACGGTGCGAACCGGGAGCGAGACCCTGGGAACCATTGTGAAGCCGCCGCCCGCGGGCGAAAAAATCGCGATTGCGGGGCGGGTCTGGGCCGTGGACGAGGTGGATCATAAGGCGCACACCGTGCTCTGCACCTTAATCAAGGGCAGGGTTCCGGCGTACTTCGGCGATGTTTCGGGCTCGATCGAAACGCGCATTCTGGAGCGCATGCGGAAGGCGCTTCTGGAAGAGCAGATTTATCCCTATCTACAGAGGAATGCGGCGGGGCGGCTTTTGGAAGCGCGAACGCTGGCAGCGCGCACGCGGCTTAAAAAGACTTCGCTCTTGCCGCTCGGTGAAAAAATATGGGCGCTCTTTCCCTGGCTTGGGAGTTATGCCTTTCTCGCGCTGGAGCGCTTTTTAAAGCTGCGCTGTAAGGATAGGCTCGGTCTCAGGGGCTTCACCTCCGCGCGGCCGTATTATATGATCTTTTCAATGGAGGTCGGGGAAGAGGAGTTCTTTGAGATTTTGCTCGACGAGGCCCAAAAAGACTTTGCGCCGGAAGAGTTGCTCTACGAGCGCGAGGTCCCGGTCTTTGAAAAGTTTGACTGCTATGTACCGGAGGAACTCGTGCGCCGCGGTTTTGCGCGCGGCGTGCTGGATCTTGAGACCATGCTAGCGCGTGTGCGCGGGCGGTTCGCATTGCAAGATTGTGATAGACCTGCTATAACAGGCTGAGAGAAGCCCATGTCGGGCGCTCGGAAAGGAAAGGCGTATGCAGCGGGAATTCAGTGCAAAACAGTCGATTATCACACCGGAGGCCGTATTTATTATCGGAACTTACGATGAGAACGGTGTTCCGAACGCAATGAATGCAGCCTGGGGCATGCAGAGTGACTACGGGGAAATTACCATCCAGCTCGCAAAGCATAAGACCACGGATAATTTGAAGAAGACGGGCGGCTTTACGGTCGCCTTTGCAACCGAGAGCACGGTGGTCATCTCCGATTATTTCGGCATCGAGAGCGGCAATAAGATCAATAAGATCGAACAAGCGGACTGCCATGTGAGAAAGAGCGCGCATGTGAACGCACCCGTTATTGAAGAGTACCCGGTCACCTTAGAGTGCAAGGTGAAAAGTTACAGCGATGAGACCGGCCTTTTGG
This sequence comes from Stomatobaculum sp., assembly GCF_057248925.1. NCBI lineage: Bacteria > Bacillati > Bacillota > Clostridia > Lachnospirales > Lachnospiraceae > Stomatobaculum > Stomatobaculum sp. The sequence continues at coordinate 40,943 of NZ_DBHIHF010000002.1, read as the reverse complement.
TCGGCGAGATTGTGGCGATGCAGGCGGACGAAGCGGTCTTAACGGACGGCAAAGTGGACTATGATAAGCTACGCCCCATCATGTTTGACATTTCGAGCATGAGCTACCGCGTGATCGGGCCGGTGGTCGGCAAGGCGTACCACGACGGTCTGGTACTGAAAAAATAAGAGAGAGCTGCGGGGTCAAAGCCGCAGCTTTTTTGACAGCGGCGTCTCCCCGGGAGCGTCGTGAGGGAAAAGCATGAGATTATTCGGCGGCACGGATTTGGTGCTGTACTTCTTTTTTTACGCCTTTGCGGCGTGGGTGCTTGAGACTTTATTTTTCAGCCTCAAAAAACAGCGCTTTGTAAACTGCGGTATTCTGGATTTACCGTTGCTCCTAACGCACGGTGCGGCCATGGCAAATTTAATTCTGGTGAGCAGCGGGGAGATGCCGGAGCGCTCACGCTTTTTGTTCGGCTTGGTGCAGACCTTGGCAATCGGGTACCTTTCGGAGTTCTTCGCGGAGCGTTTGCTCCGAAAGAAGCGCTCTGCCCTAGGCAGAATCAAACTGCGACCTAATTTTATGTTGCGCTTATTATGGGCGCTCGGGCTCAGCGCAATTTATGAATCCCTGTTGATCGTCGTGCAGCCTTTGCTCTTTTCTTTCATTTCTCTGCTGCCTGTACTCGCGCTGCGCATCATTGCCGGGGTGTTGATGTTCGTTTTACTTAGTGACCTCGTGCTGGTGGCTGTTTTGGCGCGTTATGTCGCGGACTCCGCGGAACGGCAATTTTTGCAGATGCATAAGAAAAAACTCGGTGAACGGCTGTCCGAGCATCTCTGGGACAGGGTATACCGCGTGTATCCCTCACTCCGGCAGACCGAAAGCGGCGGCATTGAGGCGGCAGAGCGGGAACTCCGCGCGCAGGGCGTGGTCTTTGCGGAGGGTATCAGCTTCGGAAAACTGGTCTGGATGCTGTTTCTCTGTGCTCTGATCGGCGATGTCATCGAGACCTTCTATGTCTATTTTACGGCGGGCGTTTGGATGCGGCGCTCCAGTCTGGTGCTCGGGCCGTTTAGCATTGTCTGGGGACTTGGGGCGGTCGTCCTGACGCTGGTCTTATCCCGTGTCGAGAAGAAAAATAATTTGAGCATATTCTTTGCCGGCTTCTTCTTCGGCGGTGCCTTTGAGTATCTCTGTTCGGTCTTTACCGAGGCCTTTTTCGGCATGAAGTTTTGGGATTACAGTCATATCCCGCTGAATATAGACGGGAGAACCAATGTGCCCTTTATGGTATTCTGGGGCTTGCTCTCGGTTGTCTGGCTCCGCTACGCGTACCCGCCGATTTCCGCGCAGATTGAGAAAATCACACCGGTACTCGGCCTGGTGCTCAGTTGGGGCATCGCGATATTCCTAACTTGTGATATGCTGGTCACGGCGGCCGTCATGGTGCGCGCCAACGCGAGGCTTACAAAGCCCGAGGCGGCAAACGTCGTGGAGGAATTTATAGACCGCTACTATCCGGAAGAAAGGGTCAGAAAGCTCTGGCCGAATATGAAATTTCTGGAGTCGTAAGAGAAGGGAGGATATATGCCGTTTTTAATTTTTGCTTTGCTCATGTGGCTCATCTTAAAGTGCACGGGTCTTCTGTTTCGTATTATCGGTAAGGCGCTCAGCCTTACCTTTGGCGTGATCGGCTACATACTGCTCGCGGCAATCGGGATTATCGGTTTCGGTGTGAGCTTACTGGCAGGCGCCGTGGTGGTGATTGCCGGGATACTCGCGTTGTTTTTCCTGTTCTTGCGTTAACAACATCCGGTGGAGGAAAAAGAAGTGCAGGAGAACGAGAATAGGGGATTTGAACTTGAAGTTTGCGTGGACAGCGTGGAGTCCGGCATTGCTGCGGAAGCAGGCGGGGCGGACCGTCTGGAACTCTGCGGGAGCTTAGAGATAGGTGGCGTCACGCCGAGTTTCGGCTTATTTTCAGAACTGAGAAAGCGGGTCACGCTGCCGCTCTTTGTCATGCTGCGTCCGCGTTTCGGCGATTTCTGCTATACGGAGGAAGAGTGCCGAGAGCTCGCGGCGGAGGCAGAGCGCTTTCAGGCGGCCGGGGCGGATGGGTTTGTGCTCGGTATGCTGAAACCCGACGGAAGCTTGGACCGTGAGCGCATTGCGGAACTCATGAAGCACTGCGGCGGCAGACCGGTCACCCTGCACCGCTGCTTTGATCTCTGTAAGGATCCCTTTGAGGCGCTTCGGACAGCGGAGGAACTCGGGATAGCGCGCATCCTTACTTCCGGTCAGGCAAATACCGCTGAAGAGGGCGTCGTAGCCCTTGCCTCTCTCGCACAGGAGGCAAAGAGCCTTCGGCTTATGGCGGGCTCCGGTGTCTCGGCGGAAAAAATCGAGGCGCTTTACCGCGAGACCGGGATTCTCTCGTATCATATGTCCGGCAAGGTAAACGGGGAGAGTCCCATGCAGTTCCGGCGAGAGGGCGTCTCCATGGGGCTGCCGGGCTTCAGCGAGTACAGTAGGAGCTATACTTCTGCGGAAAAGGTGAAAGCGGCAAGAGAAGTGCTGGAGCGCCTTGACCGCGAGCGGAATCCGGAGGACTGGCACCCCACGGCGGATACGGAGCGGGAAATCAACGAGGCTTTCTTTGCGCGCCTCAAAAAGTGTGAAGGGCTGAGAGCGGGCTACCGCGCGAGTGTTGCCGCTGCGGGAACGCTGACCAGCGGTGAGAGAACGGCGCTCCGCTACTATTATGCGCTGCTTCCGGAGAGCGATCTCTGCGGCTATGACTTCTCGCCCGAGACTTTGCTCTCCTTCCTTCGCCCCACGCTCAGGCTTTACCGTGAGCGTGCGGCAGTTCGTGAACTCCCGGAGAGCTATTTCCTCCAGTACGTCCTTTTGCCGCGCGTCAACAACGAGGAGTTCCGCCCGGTCCGGGAAAAGCTCGCAAACTGCATTGCCGCTCACTTGGCGGAACAGGGCGAAGAGGCACTGAGCGGTGCAGCGCTTGCGCGCGCGGTGAACTATGCCTGCGCTTCCGAGGGCAGCTATGTGTCGAGCGACAGCAGAACCATTTCCGCGGCGGGCTTTTTGGAGTCCGGGCAGGGGCGCTGCGGTGAAGAGTCGGTCTTCTATGTCAATGCGCTCCGCGCAGTCGGCATTCCGGCGCGCCAGGTCTATGCACCCTGGTGGGCGCACTGCGAGGACAATCACGCTTGGGTTGAGTATTGGGTGGACGGCGCTTGGCACTTTGCGGGTGCCTGCGAGCCCACGGAGAAGGATGACAACGGCTGGTTCATTGCGGCGGCTGCGCGCGCCATGCTTGTGCACGCCCGCTATTATCCGTTGACACCCGCGGCCGACACGGCGCTGGACCGCGCAACCCTCGCGGGAGAAGAGATACTCGGCGGTCAGAACGGTGTCCTCTACTTGAATCAGCTTGCGCGCTATGCGGATCCGGTGAAACTGACCGTTCAGGCGGAAGATGCGGAACTCGTGGAGCTTTGCCTCCTAAACAGCGCGGGCATACGCCCCATCTCAATGTACAAGCCGGAGGCGGGTGTCGAAAAGACCGTTTCCCTCGGAAAGGGCAGTGTGTATGTCCGCTTCCGTCACCCGGGCAAGAATAAGGCTGTCATGGCTGACCTCCGCGCGGGAGATCTGCGCATTGCGGAGTGCGACTGCAAAGAAGAGGCAGAAGAGCAAGAATTCCGTTTCTTTGCGCCGAACGGCAGCCGCAGCGCGCCCAAGCAGACCGCGGAAGAGCAGGCACTCGGCCGCGAAAAGTATGTGCGCTGCAATGAAAAGCTTAAGGCAAAGCGCGCTGCACGCCGCGACCGCACGCGTGCCTTTTTGGAGCGAGCGACATCGCAGGAAGAGCGCATGTATCGGAATGCCTTTGTGGCTTCGCTCTCCGAAAAAGACAGGATAGACGTAAGAGAAGAACTGCTTGAGACAGAGTTTCAGGCTGCCATGCGGCAGGTCGGAACGCTCACGGCGCGCGCCTTTCTGGAGGGCGTACTCCCGGAGCGCTTTGGCCTTGAGCCGCTCTGCCGTTTCCGCGGCGAAGCGGAACTCAGTGCAGCCGAGCAGAAGATGCTCGGCGCACGCCTTGCGAGCGAAAACTTGAGTGATGCGGAGATCCTTTCGGCACTCCGCCGCCTAAGAGGCAGCGGCATTCCGGTGAAACTCAGAAATGAGGACGGCGCACCGCTCTTCTTTGCGGACGGCGACTTCCGCCCCTTCCGCGAGGTGGATGCGGCGAGAAATCATCTCACGCTTCAAAAGCCGGAGGGAGAGCTCCGCTACGAACAGCACTGGACGCTCTACCGAGACGGAAAGGAACTGGATTTTGAAAAGAAGCAGTGGGAAGAGAATACGCTCACGCTGCTTCTGCCGGACGGCAAGTATGAGCTCTTTACCGAGAAGCGCCTGCCGAACGGCAATGCCTACGGAAAGCGCGTGGCCTTTGCGCTCGCAGGCGGCGAAGAAAAAACGCATTTGCTCAGCTTCCCGGAGGTGACGGCAGAGGAATTGCTCGGAAAGATTGTCATTCCGGAAATCGGCGGGCAGGCTTACGAGACCCCGTTTACCATGGAGTTCTTCCTGGCGCCGGGCGAAGAGCCGAGTGAGCACATCGCAAATGAAATTCTCGCGGAGACAGAGTCTCTAAAGGCGCTCTGCGCGCAAAAAAAACTCTCCCTGCGCTTCTACCTCAGAGAGGTAGCCGCGGCAGAGAGAGGAAGTTGTAAGACACTGAAGAGCCTGTTCCCCGAGGCATTTTCCTGCCCGGAGGATTACGATGCCAAGGAGGAAGTCCTGGCTCGCAAGCTCTTCCTGGAACCCGGTCAGTTGCCGCTCAGCATTTTGCGTCGCGGCCGTGACTGCGCGATTTTCTCCGCAGCAGGCTACCGGGTCGGGCTCATTGCCCTGATGTCAGAACTCTTGACGGTGAGTGAGGCGAGCGCTCCTTCTCTTTGAGGCGCGTCAGCATCAGGGTATCGCCCTCAAGAATTTCGGTCTGACCGTTCGGAATAATACTTTGATTACCGCGCCGGATGAGGAAAATAATCTCTCCGCGCGGTAAATTTATGTCTCGAATATGGCTGTGGAGATATTCGCTCGACTTGTCAATCTCAATCTCCGAGAGCTGCATGGCGTTTTTCGTCTGCACCGCGGGGGCGCAGAGAATCAGAGAGTCGCCTGCTTCCAGCAGTGTGCTGCCCTTCGGAATCAGCTTTTGCTCGCCGCGCACAATGAGAAGAAACAGGAACTGGAGCGGCAGGGAAAGCTCGAAAATGCGTTTCCCGACCCACTCATTGTCCTCGGCGAGTGTGAGCTGAATGAACTGCACCGGTAGCTCCTCGCTGTAGTCGGTGAAGGTCTTCATGACATCGTTGCTTAAGTCAATCATATCGAAGCGCCGCGCTGCAAAGGGCAGGAGACTGCCCTGCACCAGGAGAGACAAGAGAACGACAAAGAAGATAATGTGGAAAAAGCGCGTGTCGCTCTTTAAGGTCTGCACCGCCATAATCGCAAAGACAATCGAGGAGGCTCCGCGGAGTCCCGCAAAGGAAATGAGGCGGCTCTGTCCCTTGCTCGCGCGAAACGGCAGAAGCAGGAGTTTCACCGCGAGCGGGCGCGCAATCAGGGTGAGGAACAGAAACACCGAGACCGCGGAGACCAGAACACCCGGGAGCAGCGAGGGCGTCGCGAGCAGGCCGAGCAGGAAAAAGACCGCTATCTGCATGAGGCCGGTCAAGCCGTCAAAGAAGTGGACAATGTTCTTCTTGCCGCTCATTTTCACATTTCCGAGGATGATGCCGGTCAGGTAGGTCGAGAGATAGCCGTTGCCGCCGAGCGCCGCGGAGAGCGCATAGGAAAAGAGCGCAATGCCCGCGATGAAGATAACGTCGAAACCGTCTACCTCAAAGGAAACGCTCTTTAAAATGCGGTAGGACAGAAGGCCGCAGAGCACGCCGATTGCGATGCCGAAGACAAGCTGCGCGGTCAAGAGGCGGAGTATGCTGCCGACATCGGCTTTGCCGGTCAGAAAGGAGAGGCAGACCAGTGTCAGCATGTAGGCAATCGGGTCGTTACTGCCGCTCTCGAGTTCCAGAATCGAGGCGGTATTCTCTTTTAAGTCAAGTTTCCGGGAGCGGAGCACCGAGAAGACGGAGGCCGCGTCCGTGCTGGCGAGGGTTGAGCCGGTCAGAAAGCAGAGCCAGAGCTCGCGCCGAAGCAAGAGAAAGAGGAAGAGCCCGAGAAAGAGAGCGGTCAGAAACACGCCCGCCGTCGACAGCAGTACGGATTGGCGCGCCACCGGGCGCGCCATTTTCCAGTTGGTGCCGAAACCGCCGTAAAACATGATAAAAATCAGGGCGACGGAGCAAACCGTCTCCGAGAGCGCAAAGTTATTGAAGGAAATGCGCGCAAAGCCGTCGCTTCCGAAGGCCATTCCGAGGAGAATAAAGACAAAGAGAGTCGGAATGCCGAAACGGAACGAGATTTTATTGAAGAAGATACAGGAAAAAATAATCAGTGTAATCAGCAGTAAATTGAAATTCATGAGCACGGTTCCTTTGCGCCCGCGTCAGAGAAAGAGCGAGAGATCCGGTTTTTCAAGGCGAAGTGCATCGCGGAAGTCGGGGTGTGCAATCGCAATCATGGCCTCGCGTCGCTCGGCGAGGCTCTTGCCCGCGAGATGCGCAATGCCGTACTCGGTTGCGATTGCCTCAATCAGCGTGCGCGGTGCGGAGACCGTGCTGCCGCCCGGAATAAAGGGGAGTATGTTCGACTTCCGGACGCCGTCCTTTGTGAGGCGGGAGGAATTGATGCAGATATAGCCGCAGCCGCCCGCCGAGCGGAACGCGCCCTCGAGAAAGTCCATCTGGCCGCCGATGCCCGAGAGCTGCATGCCGTTTGCCGACTCGGCGTTCTCCTGCCCCATGAGATCCACCTGTACGCCGCCGTTAATGCTGATGACACGGCTCAGTTTCCCGATGCGCGCCGGGTCGTGGATGTAGTCGATCGAGTCGGGGCGGAACAAGTCCGGGTTCTCGCGGAGCCAGTCGTAAAAGTCAGAGCTGCCCATCGCGAGATTAAAGCTGCTGCGCCCGGTGTCGAACTCCTTTCTTGCATTCGTGAGCTTACCCGCGAGATACAGCTTCCGATAGGCGTCGCTGATGGTGCCGGTGTGGCAGCCGAGGTCTTTTTTGTCGGAGTCCGCGAGGGCAGAGGCAATCGCAAACGGAACCGTGCCGACGCCGAGCGAGAGTACGGCGCCGTCCGGAATCTCGTTCACCACGAGCTCCGCAATTCTTCGGTCAATCTCCGAAGGCGCGCGGTAAGTGCGCTCGGCCAGCGGCGCGTGTGTGCCCTCGACTATCATATCTGCTTCATCGAGGCGGCAGAGGTTGGAGCCGTCCACACCCGGCAGGAAGGGAAGGTGTTCGTTGATCTCAAAGATGACCGTCCTTGCGCAGTCGATGATGGTCTTCCAGAGGTAGCAGCCTGTGCCGAGACTCACATTGCCGTCGGCATCTGGGCGGGATACCGGGACAAAGGCGACATCCGAGCGGAATTTGCCCTGGCGGTATAAAAACGGAACCAGGCGGAGGGCAATCGGCACAAAGGTAATGCGCCCCGCGCGGTACTGTTTCCGCTCGTAGTCGCCGAGGTGAATGCTCTCATAGCGGAAGGACTGTCCCTCCGGATCGGCCTCGAGGACTGCAATTTTCGGAGCGATGACCAGACCGCCGCGCACGGTCACATGGCGGACGGAACCTGTGCGCGCGGCAAGCGCGTTGTCCAGAAGTTCGGGAAAACTGCCGCCGAAACCGTAGTCGATATAATCACCGTCCCGCACGGCGGCGACAGCCTGCACGGGAGAGACATAAGTTGCTGCTCGCATCATATTGTGAAAATATCCTTTTTTTATTGTCAGAATAGCGGGAAAGCCGTGGAAAGTCAACGCAGACGGCTTACGGAAGCGGGAATAAGCTTGACTAAAGTAAATAAAAGCCATAGAATGTTGATATAAAACAGATTCAATAGTACAAGATTACGAATGAATTTCGGGAAATAAACAGAAGAGTGATTGCGCCGTATGAGCAAAACGAGAGAGACCGGACCGAAAGGCAGATGGTTGAAAGGGGAAGCGGAATGGGAAAGAACTGCGCGCAGGGATGGAAGAGAGGCGTCGCCTTGACAATGGCGGCGCTGTTTTTGTGCACAGCGGGAGGCTGCGGTACGGTGAAGCAGCCAAAGGACACAGCTGCGGTACAGACCGATGAGCGGATTTCGGCGGCGCTCACAGCGGCGAAAGGGCAGACGGCCGACTATCTGTCCCGGAAATACGCGAAATACGGCGACACACTGACATCTTATTATGAGGCAGAGTATACGCCTAAGACAGCGCCTCATACTGCCCTTTCCGCGACCTTTCAGACAAAGAGGTATGCCGGGACCAATCAGCTGGTCAATGTTTATTACAGTGGGAATCCGTTGCGGGAACAGGATAACTATATGTCCTTTGTGTATCGCGAACGGGTTGAGACAGAGTATCAAAATCTGTTGGCCGAAGTTTACGGTGCGGACCATGTGAAACTGGTTGCAGAGCCGGTTGCCTACATCTGGACCGACGAAGAAATCGACGGCGATACGAGCTTTGAGACCTATATGCAGCTTGTCGACGAGCAGGAAATCATCGCGCTGGTGAGAAAAGACGAAAAGGAAAAGAAGCAGGATATCCAAAAACTCGGGAAACTCCTGAAGGCACGAGACCTCGGTGTGAATCTGCTGCTCTATTATGTCGACGACGAGCAATTCGGTGCCGCCGACATGGCAGAAGTGTTAGCGCAGGGACAGTATGACGGCAACTGCCTCTGCAAGGCTGTGGTGACCTGCAATCCGCAGCGCGGGGAAGCGTGCAGGGCCGAGTGGAGAGCCGGAAATTATATGCCGGATCTCTGGGCACTCCGGAGAGAGGCTTATGCGGATCCGGAGAAACAGAAGACGCAGGACGAGATTTATCGCGCGGTGCTGAAATTGCCGCTCAAAAAAATGGGCGTCAATACCGGTTGGACATTGGACGACATCCTGCGAAAGGCAAATTACCGCAAAGACCGATTTAACCGGGAGGAGCTGTTTGCCTATGAGAGCATTCGCGCGAAGCTTGGGCAAGCCAAATATAAACCGCTTCGAAAAAGCTATATTTTGCTGCTCTCGTACCGGGCGGGGCACGGAGGCCCGCTTGTCAAAGAGGGAGAGGATAACCGGACGGAATTGTGGAAGGCGAGCAATGAGCACATCCGCATGTATCTCGAATTCTGGCCCGGCAATGATGACGAAGGCGGGTTTCACGAAGGCACAGTGTTTGCATCGTCGGAATCGTAAAAGGAGGGAAGATGGATCTCTATGTGAATTTGCCGCAGCTCGAAGCGGCGCGGGAAAAGACACATGTTCTGCAGCGCCGACTCGCTTGCGCGGCGCGGGATATCCGGGCGCTGGAGCGCGGCATGGATCAGAGCGTCTGGAGCGGCAAGGGAAGAGATGGGTTTGTGCGGCTCTTTCGGCTTTTTGAGCAGGCGCTGGACGGCATGCAGGCTACGTTGGATGAGAAGCAGACTTTGCTTGGCGAGGCTGCTCTTGAGGCAGGACAGTGTCTGCAAAGTGAAACCGAAGGCTTTTGTGAGGCGTTTACGGCTGCGGAGAGCTGAGGGGGAAGGCCATGAAAATAGAGTTACGCCATGAGGCTTTGCAATTGCTGCACGATCAGTGGGGCTTACTCGGAGAAGAATTGCGGGAAATTTGGGATGGGGTTCAAGCGGTAGATGAAGACCTCGCGCAGATGTTCACGGGAGACATGCAGAGTGCCTATCGGGCAGCTGCGGAGCGCTCGACCGCGCAGGCTTCACAGCTCTCGGATATTTTTGAATCGCTGCTCGCACAGCTGGACGAAGTCAACCACACGGCAGAGGACTTTGACCGAGCACTCGGGACGATGATTCAGAGAGGAGGAAGGAAAGCATGAGCTGTCGTTGTAGCGATATTCGCGACTGTGAGCGGGATTTGCATGTGCTGCAAAGAGCGCTGCGGGATAACGGACAACTGGGGCAGCGCATCCGTACACTTGCGGCGAGCGGACACGCGGGAGAAGAACAGGATGAAAGAGCCTATCCGGTTGAAGAGAGCCTGCGGGCACGGATGCGACAAAAAACGGAAGAATTCTCTGCGCGGGCATTGGAAGCGCAGCAGAGATACCAGCGCTATCTGGAAAATTGTATTTGGGCGGCAGAAGACGATCTTGCGGCAATGCAGGAGGAAGATGACGCCTACCACGAGGATGATGATGACTGAGAGACAGAAAACAGCCGGAACATCCCGGCAAAATACAGCGGGAGAAACGCAGGATAAGAATTTTTTTCAAGGACCGGCTGCTTGCCGGGAAGCGGAAAGCAACTGCTCGGTTTCGCACAATGCAGTGGAAATCCGTCAGCGGGAGATACCCGGTCATGAGATACCGGATTTGCTTCGCTACCTTGCTCTGTACCGGTGCGGTCTGCTATGCGAGGGAAATACGGATGACAGTTGTCTTCTGATGAGATAAGAGGCATAGGAAGGGGAAAACAGACATGCAACCGGACATGAAAGAACAAACGAAGACAGAGAGAGCGGCGGAGAAAAGGAAACGTCTTTGTGTCCGCTATCTCCCCAAATTAATCCTTGGTCTGGGCGCTCTTGCGGCGTATTTCAGCTGGAATGACTATCACCGCAAGCCGAGTCAAAAGGAACTGGACACAGCCCTGACCAGATACATGCGGGGAAAGTATGCGATATACGGAGATACCCTGACACCGAAGGGAGAGGGAAGTGTAACGTATCTGGCGAGTGATATTTTCTATTCGACCAGCAATACCTATGAACTCGCGTTTACTTCCGAGAAGTTTCCGAAGAAAGAAGAAAAAGAAGAAATCGTCCTTGACTATGATTATGAGAAGAATACGCTGCATGACAACTATATGAGCTTTGTATTGCGCAATCAGGCGGAAGAAAAGTTCCGGGAGATCTTTGATCGAATCTATGAGCCGGGAACATACGAGCTTGCCGTCATAGTACCCATAGTGCCATATAACGGGCGTGAGCAAAATGCAACAGAATTGATTACAGAATACTTGAAAATCATACCATGGAACCGTGTCAATGTTTGCGTGATAAGAGAGCCTGAAAAAAGAGAAAATGATATGCAGAAACTTTTGCAGATATTAAAAGAGCATGGATATGATATAGATGGGCGTATTTATTATGTTACGCAGAATCAATTTGATAGCGATATTAGAAAAAGAGAATGGATGAGTCCGAGAGAGTTTCCTTGCGAATTATCTGTAAATGTATATTGGAATAGAGGAGATGATTCCTATTATATCTACTCTTGGAAGGAAAGAGAAAAGAGGTATTGAAGAAAGAATATTAAGGAGATATAGAGAAAGTATGCGAATAAAAATAAGAGAGAATCCGAGCAAATCGGAGATAACTCAGGAGGTTGTGTACAATCTTGTTGAATATTTGCCTTTGGCTGAAATGGGGATTACAGACGGGACCGAAATTAGAGAAATTGTAAATAGGGCGCGGGCTTACAAGAATATGAATGGTAAGGTGGAGGATGGTGCGTTAGAGACATTAGAAGCCTGCCTCAAAGAGGAGTCCGGTATCTCCGATATTGGAAATGCGAAGATATACTATACAAGTTTCAACAAAAATACCAATGATCTGATTGCGCACGGAGTCACGCGAAAGGAAGCAGACTCTATCACAGACGCAAAGGCAATTTCAGCTGCGGTTTTTATTTACAAAGGTAGTGAAAGACAGGGAATCAAAGAAGGCGTGAGCATGGTATTTCGCGGGACGCCGAGAGCAGCCTGGAGTGACAATGCGAATATGGAGAGTGACTGTACCGGTCATTTTCAAAAGGACGGATTTACTTACGAGCGGATTTCTCCGCTTGACAGAGCAAGTTTATTGAACATGCAGGATACCTTACGGCAAATCGAAGAAGGAGATGATGAGACTGCCCAAATGTGCAGGCAGTTCATGCAAGAGAATAAACTGGTCCTCAGCGCTCATTCACAGGGAGGGAAACGTGCGGTTACCGCAAAGGGAGTTTTTCCGGAATTGCAGAATACGCGCTGCTATGTGTTTGATGCGCCGGGAATTCCGCCGGAACATTGGGATGAGCTTGTGCAACACTGGGGCGCGGAAAAAGTAGAAGAGATGCGCAATGATATATATAGTATCTATGCCGATAATGATATTGTACACGGAATCGGATATACAGAACAGCGAGGATATTTTGCGCGAAATCAGATGGCCTTAGATGTGCCGGAAGTAGATAATGACCGGAATGCAAATGTAATGGCATATCACTATGCATTTCGGCTGCTCCATATCGACGGAGACGGGAGCGTGAGGTTACAGGAGAAAGTAGAAAAGGAAGGGAATTGGGCCGAATATGCCAAGGTTGTTTCGGATGAACTGATGAAACTCCCGCCGGACAAGCGGGCTGATCTCATGCACCCCACAATGGCGCTGATACAGGTATTTCACGCAAACTCACTACCGCATAATTATAATTTTATTGAGCACCTCAAACTCGGCGGGAGAACAATGAAATTTCTTCCTGACATTATTCCGCTGTTACATTTTTCTGCCTATCGATATTATTCTGAAAGTTACTCAAAGGAGCATCCGCTTGAGCGATGGCCGACAGGAGCCGGGGAAATCGTACTAAAACTGAAAGGGATGCTTCCCAAAGACATACAGAACGGTTTGAATGAAGCGGGGGATGCCTGGAATAAATCTTTGGATTTTTATCGGGAAGGAATCGGATGCGTTATTGGATTGCCGGGGGTATTGTGTCAATCTATGAGCAAATTCATAGTAGAAAAATTGGAGGCAGCGAAGCAACTGGCTGACAATGACGGTATAAGGCCGAACTCATTCTATCGGGATGAAGGCGGATTGCCGATGATACGCCATGATCAGACATTTAATCGCTGTACAATCGGTATGCTTCAGTTTGGAATCGAGGCGTATAGTGAAGCAATTACAGGAGCTTGTGATTGGGTGAAATCCGCATGGATGGATGTCACACAAGCGTATTATTTGGATGATTATAGGGTGTTTTGCAATCTGAATTATCCGTTTAAGCAGGTGTCAGATCCGATTTCGGGGTGCATGAGCAGAGGTGGATATCCCTGGCCCCCAAGATTCCAGGCACCGCCTTCTCTTGCGCTGAGCAAGAATGTTGCTTATGTTTGTCGAAGTGTAGATCAGACAATCGGAAGCTGTGAGGAGAGTTGCTATCCGCTCTTTTGGATTCCGGCCGGGGCACAGTATCCTTGGAAACTGGCTGAACTTTTGCGGAAACAGCATACGGCAGAAATTCAGGCGGGTGTTGATAGCTTAAAGCGTGACAAAGCAGCGCTGGAGTCATGCATTTTGGAAACCTGCGGAATTTCCACACTGGAAGAGCTCAAATCAGATATGCCGGGTAAGCGGCCGCTGTTTGCGCTTGCCAAGCGAGTTCTTTACGATGCGCGCGAGACCGAAGAAATTCTGCTGCACTATGCGGCACGCCTGGAGAAGGGATTACAGGCACAGTTTGCGTGTCTTCCCGCGGGGAGCGCAGCAGGAGAGGCAGCAAAGTTGTTTGATACAGAGGGCTTCCTCGCGAAGGAACCGGCAGACAACAGCAGTACTTACCGGGGAGAAGTCGGTATCTCTTATGCGGATGCCGGAGAGTCTATGCAGAACTGTGAAGAGATGGCTTTGCAGTGCAATTACATTCTAAGCGATATCGGCGAACTCCGGCATACGCTTTCCGGGCTTCGCTATGTCTCGGTGTCGCATGACGGGCTTGACGAAATGACGGGGATTATAAACCGCTGGCGGGCACAGCAACTGCATCACCGGGAAGCACTCGGAAGCTATATGCGCCGCTGTCAGGAAGCAGAGGCAGCCTTCTGCGAGCGTTGCAACCGAATTGCGGTAAATTAGACGAGCGTTCAGAGATGTAAGTCGCAAGGGAGGACAAGGAATGCAGCAAGAGTACAAAAAAGAGTCACCGGTGGAAACGACATCTCCTGCTCGGCTATCTCCCCAAAGTAATCCTGGGCCTGGGCGCTCTTGCGGCGTATTTCAGCTGGAATGACTATCACCGCAAGCCGAGTCAAAAGGAACCGGACACAGCCCTGATGAGATACATGCGGGGGAAAATATGAGATATACGGGGACATCCTGACGCCGAAAGGGGAGGGAAGCCCTATGAGCTAGGAGGACCGTACACAATGCTTCTTATCAAAAATCCGGAAACACCAAGGTTGAGGCTCCGCTCTTGGCGAAAATCCGACAAAGACTTTACCTTATCTCTGTGGGGTGACAGAGAAAACGGAAAGTACATGAGTGATCCTGTTCGTGAGAATATGGATGAAGCGTATCTCAAATGTGTCGACGAGATGGAGGATAATCCGGAGGGATATTATCTGCTTGCCGAACGGAAAGCGGATGGGATGCCTGTCGGGACTTGTTGTATATTCCCCGAAAACGATAATTATGACATTGGGTATTGTATTGCGAAGGAGCATTGGAGAGAAGGCCTCGGAACCGAGATGGTCGATGCCATCCTTCGCTGGGTGAAAGCAAAAGGCGGAAAGTCCGTTACGGGAGAAGTGGCCGACGCGAATCTCCCTTCAATCGCGCTGCTTCGCAAATTCGGGTTTGCGGAGGACAGAAAAACGCGCTATCGGAAATGGGGCGAAGAAACCTATTTTGACGCCCATTATTATAAGCTGAACTTAGACTGAGGGCTGATTAAGACATGGGAACAAAAGTCTCTCTTTCTGAGGTAACGCGTTTGCGGAACGGACCGGTAGCGCTAAGTGTCCTGTTCGTCTGCTACTCATGCGGCAGGCAAAGGCGTGACGAGGCTAAATGACGCTGTACAGGATGTAGGGAGATGAAATTTCAGCTTTTGTTGCCGTAATCACGGTTTTTTGCGGGAGATATGCTATAGTGGAACGGTAAGGATGAACAAACCACTTTGGAGGCATATCCATGGATAAAATCATAGATTTCAGAAAAACAGTATATGAGCTCGCAACGGAGTACCCGGAATTCAAGGAGATTATGGCAAGTGTCGGCTTCAAGGAGATTACGGAGCCGGAGATTCTGGCTTCGGCGGGTAAGGTGATGACGGTGCCGAAGGGCTCCCGGATGAAGGGCATCCCGATGGAAAAGATTGTAAAGGCCTTTGAGGAGAAGGGGTTTCAGGTGAGCGGAGCCGACGGCGCGCCGGTGCCGCCGACCAAGACGACGCCCCCCACGCCGCCGACCCCCCCGGCAAAGCCTCCGGTGCCGCCGACTGCACAGTACAATTTTCCGAATGCAAACCCGGAGAGAGCGGAGGCATTAAAGAGCTACCTCACGCGTCTCAGTCAAGGTGAGTCGCTCGACACGGTGCGGGAGGATTTCCGGAAAGAGTTCCACTCGGTCGAAGCGTCCGAAATCATGCAGGCGGAGCAGCAGCTCATGAAGGACGGCATGCCGCTCGAGGAGGTGCAGAAGCTCTGCGACATTCACTCGGCGCTGTTCCACGGGGCAACCAAGGAAGAGCGGATTGCGAATGCCGAGCGCGAAGTCGCGGCGTCGATGATTCGCATTGCCGACCACGAGAAGGCGGAGCAGCAGGCGCAGTATGGCGATAAGAACGCACTGGCTGCAAAACTCATTGCGATTCCCGGCCATCCGCTTGAGACCCTCACGAGAGAAAATCAGGCGCTTGCGCTGCGCATCGAGAGTTTCCGCGATGCGGCAAAACTCGGTGTCTCCTTAAAGGATGCAGTGCACGCAATCCGTGAGGTCTCGGTGCACTACGCAAAGAAGGGCGACTTACTCTATCCGCTGTTAAAGGTAAAATATGATGTGACGGGTCCGTCCTCTGTGATGTGGACGGTGGACGATGAAATCCGCGACGAGCTTGGGCGCCTTGACAAGGCAGAAGTCGAGGACGATGCCTGGAAGGCGGCGGCAGAGGCTGTTGTGCAGCGCGCGGACGAGATGATTTACAAGGAAACCAACATTCTGTTCCCGATTTGCGCCGTGAATTTCACGGAGGATGAGTGGAAGCAGATTTACCGCGACTCCAAGGACTATGAGAACTGCCTCGGTGTCGTGAGCAAGGTCTATGAAGCGGCAGAGGAAGATAAGCCTGCGGCAAAGGAGACGGAAGTGCAGGTTGCGGTCGATACGACGGTGACAAAGCGCTGCAGCTCTTCCTTTGTCGGCGAGATTGTGATGCCGGGCGGTCACCTGAAGTTGGATCAGCTCGAGTGGCTGTTGAATACGATTCCGATGGAAATCACCTTTGTCGACGCCGACAACATCAACCGCTACTTCAACGAGAACGAGGGACAGAAGGCATTTAAGCGCCCGAAGATGGCGTTGGACCGCGAAGTGTTCTCCTGCCATCCGCCGAAGGTAGAGCCGCTGGTGCGCCAGATTATCGGAGAGTTCCGCGCGGGACGGCAGAGCAGTGTCTCGATTTGGGCCGAGAAGGGCGGAAAGACCATGCTGGTCAATTACCGCGCCGTGCGGGATGCGGAGGGCAACTATCTCGGCACCGCCGAGTTTGTGCAGGATATGGAATTTGCAAAGAGACATTTTCAGCAGGGAGGAGAGAAGCAGAATGATTAAGGTGTACGGGATGCCGAGTTGTCCGGATTGCGCGGAAGTTGCGGCAAACATCAAGGCGAGCGGCAGAGAGAGCGAGTTTGAAATCATCAATATCGGCGAGCATGTGGCCTATCTGAAGGCATTTTTACAGCTGCGCGACCGCGAGGAGGCATTCCGGCCGGTCAGAGAGGGCGGCTATGTCGGCATTCCCTGCTTTGTCCGGGAAAACGGAGCGGTGACGCTGGATCCGGCAGAATTCGGTCTCTGAGGGGGCTTGACATCTGTCGCAGACTCTGGCAAAATAGGAGCAGTTATTGATTTTATAGATAAAATCAAACTCTAAGGAGGTAGTGCGATGGAATATCGTTTCACAAAAGATAGTTTTGAGAAGGAAGTTCTGGAGTCCAAGGAGCCGGTGCTCATTGACTTCTACGCGGATTGGTGCGGCCCCTGCAAAATGATGGCGCCGGTGGTTGAGAAGCTCGCGGAGAAGTACGAGGGCAAGGTCAAGGTCGGCAAGGTCAACTCGGACGATGAGCCGGAGCTTGCACAGATGTTCCAGGTCATGAGCATTCCGAACTTTGTCATCATCAAGGACGGCAAGGTTGTGGATCGCGTGATCGGCGCAGTGCCGCAGCAGGCACTGGAGGAGAAGCTGGACGCACAGCTTTGAGAGGAAAGCGGACAGACGGCGCCGCACTGTGGATAATCACCACAGTGCGGCGCTTTTTCTGTTCCGGAAGAGACGGAACCTGAATTGTGCGCAAATTTCTGATAAGTTTTGGATATTTTCTGTGCAAAATTCTACATATGTTAAAATGAGGTGGTAAGTTTATGTTGTCCTTGCTATAATGAGGACACTCAAAATCATAAAGGGGGTAACTTAGCATGAATATACGCGACATTATCCTCCCGAGAGAGAAGACAAAAAATCTCAGATGGTTTGATGTCATCATCATCACCCTGATTCTCTTCGGGAAGTTTATTGTCATCTCCACGCAGATGTACCTCGCGACCCTGAAACCGGCCGTTGAGGCGGCTGCGACAGCGGTCACGGAAGCTGCAACGGAGGTCGCGGAGACAACAACAGATGTGGCAACCGAGGGAGCCGCCTACTCCAGTAACCTGAGGTATCAGGCGACCATGCTGGCGATTGTCTTCATCTACCTCTTTATCCGGAACTTTGACTTCAAGCAGGTCAAGTTCAAGCTGAGCTGGAAGATTGTTCCGCAGTACCTGGTGCTCTTCATCATCATGGGTCTCAGCGCAGATATTCTGTATCTGATCTTCGACAACGGCTATAACTACTTCTCGGCGGAGAGCCTGAGCCACATCAACCTGCTCTCGGTATTTCCCAAATTTGCGGCGCTCTCCAAGGTCGCGATTATTTACGCGCTGCTGAACGCGTTCTATGAGGAGTTTTACTTCCTCGGCTTGCTCGGCACCGTGCAGGAGAAGTACAAGTGGGGCACGCTGGTATTCTCGACGATTATCCGCGCTTCGTTCCACACCTACCAGGGCATGGCTTCGGCGCTCATCATCGGTATCTTCTTCGGTCTGCTCTACTATGTTTCCTACCACAAGTTCATCAAGAACCTGCTCCCGATTGTGCTGGTTCACTCGATGGCGGACATGTTCGGATCGGGTCTCATCTACCTGATTTCCCAGTGGTAATTGTTTTCGGCAAAGAAAAGCGCTCTGCATCGCTGCAGAGCGCTTTTTGTATGTGCTGTTTTGAGGGACACTCAGTCGGAGAGTAAATCCGCCGGATTTCTGCCCTGGATACCGGGCTTCGTCATGGTGTAGGGATCGAGGATGGTTTTTAACTGCTCCTCGGAGAGCAGCTTCTTCTGCAGAATCAGCTCTCGGACGGACTGATTGGTGCGGAGTGCCTCCTTCGCGATGTTCGCCGCGGTCTCGTAGCCGACATAGGGGCAGATGGCGGTGATGATGCCGATAGAACTCTCAACCATCTCGCGGCAGTGTTCTTCGTTTGCTGTGATGCCGACGATGCAGTTGTCGACGAGGGTCTGGACCGCGTTGCTGAGGGTCTGAATCGACTCGAAGAGGTTATAGAAGATAATCGGCTCAAACGCGTTCAGCTCGAGCTGACCTGCCTCGGCCGCCATTGTAATCGTGACATCGTTGCCGATGATGTTGAATGCGACCTGGTTCACGACCTCCGGGATGACGGGGTTAATCTTACCCGGCATAATGGAAGAGCCATTCTGCTTTGCGGGCAGGTTGATCTCGCAGAAGCCGGTGCGCGGTCCGGAAGACATGAGGCGAAGGTCGTTACACATCTTCGAGAGATTCACGGCGCAGCTCTTTACGATGCCCGAGACCATCGCGTAGCTGTCGAGGTTCTGGGTCGCATCGATGGTATCGTAGCTCTGCACGAGTTCCTCGCCGGTAATCGTCGACATGTTCTTGACGACGCGGTGGAAGTAGGTCGTGTCGGCGTTTAAGCCGGTGCCGATTGCCGTGCCGCCCATGTTGAGGGAGCGGATTTCTTCTTTTGCGTTGTCAAAGCGGCGAATGTCGCGGCCGATGGCGCTCGCATAGGCGTGGAACTCCTGACCGAGACGAATCGGCACGGCGTCCTGAAGCTGGGTGCGGCCCATCTTGATGACAGCGTCGAACTCATCGGATTTCTCGAGCAGTGCCTTTTCGAGGCGCTTCAGCTGAATCTGCGCACGGCGGAGCAGCGTGAGAGCCGCCATTTTGCCGCAGGACGGGAACACGTCGTTGGTCGACTGGCCGAAGTTCACATGGTCATTCGGGTTCACAATGCTGTAGTCGCCCTTGGTGCCGCCGAGAATCTCGATGGCGCGGTTTGCGATGACCTCATTGGCATTCATGTTGAGAGAGGTGCCGGCGCCGCCCTGAATCGGGTCGACAATGAACTGGTCGTGCAGCTTGCCGTCGATGATTTCGTCGCAGGCTTTTACGATCGCGCTTGCGCGCTCCTTCGAGAGCTCGCCGACCTCAAAGTTCGTGATCGCAGCGGCCTTCTTGATCTGGGCAACGCTGACAATGAGCTCCGGATGCATCTTGAGCCCGGTGATGTTGAAATTCTCATGTGCGCGGAGCGTCTGCACGCCGTAATAGGCGTCAATCGGGACTTCTTTTTCACCGATCGAATCGTGCTCCAGGCGATACCCTTCTCTTACTTCCGTCATAGTAAAACCTCCCTAAATAGGTTTTTTGAAGTGCTTGTCTCCAGTCTAACAGAGCGCTATACTATTCACAAATATCAATAAAATGATATAAAATATTCGAAAAAAGAAATATAACTGCCGACAGATAAAAAGTATAAAAAGGAGAAAAATGTCAGGTGAAGATATGTTTCAGGGCATGCGCTATGTCTATGAAGTATACCGGGAGATGAGTTTTTCACGCGCGGCAAAAAAACTCTTTATCTCTCAGCCCTCGCTCAGCAATGCGGTCCGAAAGACCGAACAGCGGCTCGGCGCGCCGCTCTTTGACCGGAGCACGAATCCGATCGGCCTCACCGATCTCGGGCGGGAATATATCCGCGCGGTCGAACTGATTCTCGACGTGGAAAACGGCTTTGTGACCTATGTGCACGACCGGAACGCCCTGCAAAACGGAGCGGTTTCGATTGGCGGGACCAATGTCTTCACCTCGTATGCGCTGCCGCCGCTGGTCTCCCAGTTCACCGAGCAGTTTCCGCAGATTCACATTGAGCTCGTGGAGGCCGTGACCTCGGAACTGAAAGAGAGGCTCTCGGACGGCTCGCTGGATTTGCTGATCGACAACACCGAGCTGAATGCCGCGGCCTATGAGAAAAAGTTCTTTCGCGAAGAGCATCTCCTTCTCACGGTGCCGAAGGCGCTTGCAGTGAATGAGAGAGTGCGGAACTACGCGCTGACCGCAGAGGATATCAAGCGCAACGCGCACTTAAATTCCCGCATCCCGCCGGTGCCGCTGCAGGAATTCCGGGAGGAGCGCTTTCTTTTGCTCCGCGAGGGCAATGACACGAGAGAGCGGGCGGACAGACTCTGCCATGAGGCCGGATTTTCGCCGAAACTGCGGCTTGAGCCGGAGCAGCAGGTGACAGCTTATAACTTCTCCTGCTACGGCATGGGTATTTCATTCAACGGCGACGTTTTGATTAAACATGTTCCTGACGATACCAATCTGTGCTTCTACAAGCTGAACGCGCGGGAGGCCGTGCGCGAAGTCAATTTCTATTTCCGTCGGAATCGCTACATGTCCCGCGCAGTGCGAGAGTTTCTCAAACTTGTGTAAGCATAAGTCTATAAGAGGTATAGCTTTCAAGTGATACCTTGTGATTGCGAATTGGAACTGGCGGGAGAATCGGGGTTTATGCTATTCTGAAGCAATTCGAGAAAGCCTTGGGAGGTGAATATTTGAATCCGAATACACAACTTCTGATTCTGCACGGCAGTCAGCTGTTTTCGCTGTTGCTAATCGGAATCTTTATCTATGTGATGGTAAAAGAGCCGCGTACGCTCTGGAGCGGTGTGAGCTTTCTGTTCGCGCTTGTGGGGGTAGGTATCCTGCTCCTGTTGTTGCTATTCCGTTATTCGGACTGGTTGCAGGTGCATCCGCCGCTCTGGTTTTTACTTGTGCTGCTCATGATTCTCTTCATGCTGACAATCCTGCTGTTTCCGTTACTTCTGGTGCTCACCTTTTTCATTCAGGGAATACGGGTGTTGCGGCGCGAAGGACTGCGTCCGCAGAACGCGCTGTCCCTTCTCTTTGCAATCTTACTCTTTGCCTATCTGATTTTCTGGCCGCAGCTCGGCGACTGGCAGAGTAACTTCGCGGGTAGAATGGTCTATGGGGTGGTGGGACTCTGGATTGTGTACGGACTGATGCTCTTTGCAATCTATGCCGTCTCCGCGGTGCTGAACCTGATTCACCGGCGGGACAATCAGAACTTCGATTATATTGTCGTGCTGGGGGCGGGCATTCGGGGGGAGCGCATCACGCCGCTGCTCGCGGCGAGACTGGACCGCGGCATTGCCCTCTTAAAAAAGAATAAGAAGGCGCTGCTCATTCTTTCGGGCGGACAGGGCCCGGGGGAGGATATCACAGAGGGCGAGGCTATGGCGCGTTATGCGCTGTCAAGGAGGGTTCCGCCGGAAAAAATACTGGTCGAAAAACAATCGAGAAATACGAGACAAAATCTGGAATATTCCAGAGAACTGATGGAGCGAACGCATCCGCGCGTCGCTGTGGTGACGACAAGCTATCATGTATTCCGGGCCTTGCTCCTCGCGCGACGGATGCATCTTCCGTGCAAGGGGTTCGGGGCAAAAACCAAGTGGTATTACACGCTGAACGCCCTGATTCGCGAGTATGTGGGTTATGTTAGCATAAGCTATCGTTTACATATATTCGTTTTGGTGCTTTTGTCCGGTCTGTTTCTTCTTGCGAATATTTTGCCGCGATATTTGCACTAAGCGCGGTTAGAGATTTCAAAATAAGTTTATTTTGCACTTTCCGGAAAAAACGCTAAACTATAGACAATGAATTTCAACCTAGGAGGTAAGAATGATGTTTGGTACAAAGCAGCTGTTTAAGCTTGGTCTGTTTGTCGGTGGTACGGTGTTCGGTACGGCAGGTATCACAATTCTGAAGTCGAGAGACGCAAAGTGCGCTTACACGCACGCAACCGCAGCGGTGCTCCGCGGCAAGGACTGCGTGATGAAGACTGTCTCCACGCTTCGCGAGAACTGCGATGACATCTATGAGGATGCAAAGGATCTGAACGAGCGCCGTTATGCAGCGGACGCGGAGAGAGCTTACCAGGAGGCAAAGGCTCTGGTTGAGGAGCACGAGGCAGCGACGGAAGCATGAGATATACGATACGCCACGAATCCAGACGCGTAATGCGTATCCACCTCGCGGGGACGCGTATGTCCCTCGGCGAGGCGGATATTCTGGAGTACTACCTGCGTGACCTGCCCTTTGTGGAAGATGTCAAGGTCTTCGAGCGGACGGGCGACGCAATTGTGAAGTACAATCGGGAGGCGGACCACAGAGAGCGGCTTTTAGACGCTCTCTGTGGTTTTTCATACCAGGATGAATACGCGCTCTCGTTAGTGCCCGAAGACAGCGGACGCGCACTGACGCGCCACTACCAGGACAAACTGTTTTGGAAGGTTGTGGGACGTGCGGCGACCATGTTGCTCCTGCCGGCGCCGGTGCGCGCGGTCTGGACAACGGTCAAGAGTCTCCGCTATGTGGTGCACGGCCTCGGCTGCCTGCTGACGCGCGGCCTCGAAGTGCCGGTGCTGGATGCGACCGCAATCACGGCGTCCATTCTCCGCAGTGACTTTGACACGGCTTCTTCGGTCATGTTCCTCTTAGAGCTCGGTGAGATTCTCGAGGAGTGGACGCACAAGAAGTCGGTCGGCGATCTGGCGCGCGCCATGAGCCTCCAGGTCGAGAAGGTCTGGATGAAGACCGAGGGCGCCGATGTCCTGATTGATGTCAAGGACGTACAGGTCGGCGACCGCATCGTGGTTCGCACTTCGAACGTAATTCCGCTCGACGGCACGGTGCTCGAAGGCGAGATGACCGTGAACCAGGCTTCGATGACAGGCGAATCCGTGCCGGTCGAGAAGCACGCGGGTGCCTATGTCTATGCCGGCACCGTCGTCGAAGAAGGCGAGTGCGTGATTCAGGTCGCAAAGGCAAAGGGCAGCGGTCACTACGACAAGATTGTCAAGATGATTGAGGAGTCCGAGAAGTTAAAGTCAAACACCGAGGCGAGAGCCTACCACCTTGCGGACAGCCTGGTGCCGTACTCGCTCGGCGGCGCGGCGCTGACCTTTTTGCTCACAAGAAATGTGGCAAAGGGACTGGCGTTCCTGATGGTCGACTTCTCCTGCGCGCTGAAACTCTCGATGCCGCTCTCGGTGCTCTCCGCAATCCGCGAGGCGGGTGATCGAAAGATCTCCGTGAAGGGCGGAAAGTTCATGGAGGCGATTGCAGAGGCCGATACGATTGTCTTTGATAAGACCGGCACGCTGACTCGTGCGACGCCGACCGTCATGCACATTGAGACCTTCGGCGACATGGAGGAATCCGAGGCGCTGAAGATTGCAGCCTGCCTGGAGGAACATTATCCGCACTCGATTGCCAATGCGGTCGTTGCAGAGGCGAAGAAGCGCGGCATCCGCCACAAGGAGATGCACTCCAAGGTGCAGTACGTGGTCGCACACGGCATTGCCTCCGAGATTGACGGAAAGAAAGCCTTCATCGGCTCCTATCACTTTGTCTTTGAGGATGAGAAGTGCAAGCTCTTAAAGCGCGATGAGAAGAAGCTCGAAGCGCTGCCGGATGAGTACTCGAAACTCTATCTCGCAATCGACGGCAAGCTCTGCGCGGTCATCTGCATCTTTGACCCGATTCGCGAGGAGGCACCGGAGATTATCGACGGCCTCCGGAAACTCGGCATTTCAAAAATCTGCATGATGACCGGCGATGCGGAGAAGACAGCGGCGGCCGTGGCCGCACAACTGCATCTCGACGAATTCCACGCGGAAGTTCTGCCGGGCACGAAGGCAGAGTTTGTGCGGAAGGAACACGCAGCGGGCCGCAAGGTCATCATGATCGGCGACGGCGTGAACGATACGCCGGCGCTTTCCGAGGCAGATGTCGGCATTGCGATTTCGGACGGTGCGGCGATTGCGCGTGAGGTCGCGGATGTCACGATTGCGGCCGATAATCTGCGCGAGCTGGTCTTCCTCCGGAAGCTCAGCATGGCGTTGATGCGCCGCATTCACTCGAACTACAACTTCATCATCGGCTTCAACGCGCTGCTCATAGCGCTCGGTGTCGGCGGTATCCTGCCGCCGGCGACCGGTGCACTCCTGCACAACGGTTCCACCATTGTGACAGGCCTAAAGAGCATGACCAACCTGCTCGACGAGGAAGAGAGCGCGTAAGGCGAAGCGTTATAAAACAGAAGAAGTATGAAAAGAGTCCGCCGGACAATACGAGGGTATTGTCCGGCGGACTTTTTCGTTGCGGCTGTACTATGGCTATTCCATTGTGGCTGGATGAAACGCAGACATCGTCTGCTCTATGAGAAAGGAGAGCCTCCGGCAATCGGAAGATTGCTGGAGGCTCCTTTGCGTGGTAGACGAAAGTAGAATGATGGGTATCCGAAAGTGGAATAATAGGTGCCCGAAAGTAGAATATTCAGACTTATTCATTGACTTTCACTTAAAAATATATTAATAACTGAATAAAGAGGTGGCATATCGACACTATATACAATATATTTACAGTTTTGTGCTGCTTTTTTTGGGGGAGAGGCATCACAATGAGAAAACTAGTGCGTATTCTGTCAGTGATTCTGACGGCTTGCAGCTTATTCGCTATGGCGACGACCGATGCGCATGCAGAAGTGTATTACATGTATGAGCGGATTACACCGGAGACCTTTGACTATGAGCGCTATGCCAATGACAACCCGGATCTTCTGGCAGCATATGGCTATGACAAGGGCAAGCTCTACCAGCATTATCAGAACGCCGGAAAGGCAGAGGGAAGATTGGCCCACACATTGCCCGATAAGCCGGAGCGAATTGTAGTCTTCGATTATCAGGGAGATGAGTCCTATTATTTTGATGCGAAGCGCTATGCGGATGACAATCCGGACTTAAAGGCAGCCTTTGGATATAACAAGGCAGCACTTTGGAATCACTATAAGACGCGTGGCCTTCAGGAAGGACGCACTGCCTATGGGACCTCCTATAATGTGGACGCAAAGCTTAAGGTGTTTGATACGGCAGCAAGCATTACGAATGACAGGATGAGTGACCGGGATAAGATTAAAGCGGTACACGACTGGATTGTGAATCACACCAGATATGACAAAGAGAATTTTGACAACGACACGATACCGGAAGACTCGTATAGCATTGCGGGCGTCATGCTGAACGGTAAGGCTGTTTGTTCCGGATATGCAGTGACATTTGATTATTTTATGTATGTTCTTGGAATCGAACATGAGCACATCAGCGGAAAAACGACAGATTCATCCGGCAGGACAGGAAATCATAGTTGGAACCGGGTGCTGCTCGATAACCGGTGGTACTATGTGGACTGCACTTGGGATGATCCCGTCAGAAGTGATGGGAAAGACGTGTTGCGATATACTTATTTTCTGATTTCCGATGAGCAGATATCCAAGGATCATGTGGCAGAGAAAATTTATAAGACATATTAACAATTGTAGTAGTGGGAAATAGAACCTTGAAAAAAGAGTTGTTGTCGATTCCTTATGATGAGATGACAGCTCTTTTTTACAACTGGAGTAAGGAGGAGAATATGAAAAAAACATCAAGAAGTATCGCGATTGCCTTTATGCTCAGTGTTATAGCCAGCTCTCTGGTGGCATGCTCTCCAGCCAAGGGAAAAGCCGGGTCATCCAGTCAAGGGACAACGGCAGCACAAGTAAAAGTTGCGGAAAACTCTGACAAGTCGGTGCAGAGTACAGATAGTACAACATCGGTAACGAATGAATTAAAAGAAAACGGACATTGTGTTTATCGCAATGAGAATGGGAATGTAACAGAGGGAACAAGGGTAAATGGAGAGTGGGAAGGGCAGTTTAAAAAAAGCTTTCCAGATGGAAGTTACTTTGAAGGAACATACATAAAAGGAGAGGTGGATGGACAAGTTCGTTATGTGGATACTGATGGAACAATAACAACTGGTTATTGGAAAGATGAAAACTGGAATGGGCGGTGCAAAGAAGAAGGAACGAATAAAGACAAGAAGAAATATGTAATACTCGGGCAAAAAGTAAATGGAAAATGGGAAGGAATATGTACAACTGTTTATGAAGAAGGCGGCTATTTTCAGAGAGTTTATAAAAATGGGATAGAAAGCGGAGCTGCGACTTATGTAGACAGCGATGGTGTGATTTTCACAGGTACTCGAGAAAATGGTACTTGGACTGGTGAGTTTAAAGAAGAGGGAGTGAACGATAATAATCATCATTATGTAAAAGAGGGAGGAACGATGGTCAATGGGAAGTTGGAAGGTTTGGTAAGAACTACTTTTGACAACGGAGAATATTGGGAAAACAACTACAAGGAAGGCAATATCATTGGAGAATCAACATATAGATTTGAAGATGGTAAAATTACAGTTGGTACCTGGGAAAACGGGAAGTGGAATGGGGCATTCACAACAACATTTCCGGACGGCTCTCATTATACAGGAGTTTATAAGGATGGGAAGATTATCGGTAATGTAATTTACACGGACGAAGCGGGAAATACCTCTACCTGTGATCCGCACTCAATCAAAAAATAAAACTTGGCTTGTTTCTTATGCATCTGCTTGCATTGCAAAAGCAAGGTTAACATGAGATTTGACAGCATAGTTTTAGAAACACATAAGCACATTGAGGAGGCAGGAGGCTATTTAAGATTGGCTACTCCTGTGTTGAATATGGAGATTAGAAAAAAGCGTTCAAACAGAAAAGCTGGAGTATTTGAGGTTATTTGTATAATTATTTCAGTTTTAGGAGCAGGAGGAGGGATTCTCTTTCTACTAAATCTAGAAAATTTCTATAAAACTGGTCAGGCAAATGAAACTCTAGTCAAAGCAATAACAATCATACCCATTGTACTAGTCTTTTTGGCGTGGTTGATGATTCAATTTCTAACAGGGTCATTCCATCGGTTGGTTGGAACATGGCTTATGACAGAGCTGGCTATTTCAATAGAAATTATACTTTTGATTCTTGGGGTTATCGAGGGACCGGTGGCAATTATTCTTTGGCTGGTATTAATATGTGCAGCCTTGTTGGGGACTGCATTGATTGTTGACCAAACGGAGGGGTACTATATTAATATTTATACTTATCGTATAGTCAACTGGGAGATTAATGTGCTTCAGACATTTATTCTGATTGCTGCATTTGTTCTGGGGACATATGTTGATCTAAGAATATGGAAACATGGATTGGAGGCGATAGATACACAACTTCGTTTCTTACTTGTAGTTCCAGCGTTGGCAGATTTTATCATTGCCGGAGCATATTCGGTGGAAGAAGTGCTTTAAGTATTGAAGAGTAGGAGAATTTTGTGATTCTTATATACATTCATTTGAACTAGAAAAATAATGACTTATTTTGCTGCTTTATAGCAGAGCTAAATAAGGATTAGGTTGCTTTGTGGTTTGCATACGAAGGTGAGTTTACATGCGTTCCATAACCAATGCTTGGCTCTGCTTAAGGTGATTAATATAGACTTACAGAAAGGAGATGAAAAGCTATGACATGGACTTGCAAATACTGCGGATGGCCGAATTTCATGGAATATGAGTATTGCCATCATTGCGGACACCACAGACCTGCAGACGCATACCGGAAGATAATTGCAATTTGCGCGAGCCGAATAAGCAAGAACTGAGACTCACCTGAAGATGACTGATTGATTATCAGTCGAAACAAGGGTATATCTTGTGAAGATATGCCCTTGTAGTGAGAAATCAAGAGTTATGTTTTGTAAGGTATAAGGAATATGGTATAAAAGGACAGAATCGCTTGAAGGTCATTGTAGTGGTCAACCCTTTTTGTAACACCACTGCTTAATGTTACACTCCGCTCTCTTTTCAAACGGAGTCAGATATCCGTTATACGTGTGTGGGCGTACCTGATTGTACCAATCGTAAGCGAACTCTGAAACGGCATAATCCAGTTCTGCGGCAGTTTCAAAACGATACTGATAGATCAGCTCGGTCTTTAAGGTATTGTAATAGCGCTCCATCGGCGCATTGTCATACGGACAGCCCGCACGGCTCATGCTTTGAGAAATCCCGAGCTTCCGGCAATGTTGTACAAACTCTGTGGAAGTAAACTGACTTCCTTGATCCGCGTGCAAAATCAGGTTTTGTGGGATCGCCTTTGCACTCGACAACGCTTTTTCAAGCGTACGCACGGCTAGGGAACTCGTGATAAAAGAGCCGTTTTCACTGGAAACAACACTTCTGTCGTATAAATCAATCATGGAACAATTATAGCGCATGGTTCCATTTATCAGTGTCATATATGTGAAGTCGGTAACCACACACGATTCGGCTGCTCAGGAGAAAAATTCCGCTTTAATAGATTCGGGAAAATTTTATGAGCTAATCCCCGATGGTACGCAGGTCTCTTTCGGCGACAAATCAAGTGTAGTTGTAGTCCACGATTCATGTACTTGTGGACTGTTGTTTTACTCAATGAGAGTCCTTCTCTTTGCAGAAACACCCTCATCTTACGGCGCCCCATGATCCCATGGGAATCATGATATAGTGCTCGAATCCTTTGACAACAATGAGATCCATCTCAATCCGAACTCCTGCTGTTCCCCTTTTCTAATTCGGCTTTTTCACGCCGGAGACGACGAAGTTCTTCCATCATCTCCAACTGAGACTTCTCCTCATCATTGTTTTGGCATTCTTCGCGATATGAGCGTACCCAGTTGGAAACGGCGGCTCTGGATATGCCGTGCTCAGCCACAAGGCTGGCAATCGAGCGTCCGTCCTGGATGTGCGCACGAACAACTTTTCGTCTGGTTTTGTCTGATATTCGGGTCATGTGCTTTTCACCTCTGCTGACATTATAATCTATCAGGCAGAGGTGTTACAAATTCACTGTACCACTACAGGTACATCTCAGGTACTGGCGAGCTATTTTCTGATATCGCCGTGAGAGTTCGGTTGATTGCTACAAAAAAAGAGGGCGGCGACACTTCTGTCGCTACCCTCTTTCTCTGTCCTCTCAAAAACGAACTACCGTACTATACAGAAATTATGAAGTGATGTCAATCAAAAATAAGTTTATTTTTCTGATACATGTAAGAATTGTCTGGTTTTACGGTGAAAATTTGTGGAAGCATACCTGATACATATCGAAAATGGGAGATTAGACCAAAAAAGATATGTAAAATTTGACAAATGTGGGAATTGCATTCTGTGGAAAATTGAAGCAGAATGGATGTATACCGAAGAGAAGGAGGTACAACAGGTTGAGTAAAAAGAAGCCATCGAAACCAGCGCTTGTGAATCGGCAGGTCTTCAAAGACCAGCTGAAACAGACGCCGGTTGCGGAGCGGCAGCGTATTCTGAAGCAATTCTTTGAGAGCGCGGGCTGTACGCTGCCGGGCTACTCGTTGAAACGGGCGCATTTGATGCCGCTGCCGATTATCTATCAGCAGATAGACCGATCGCCCGAGTTTGAGGCTGCGTTACAGGAGCTGTATTACAAGGAGGTGAAGGCGGATGTCTCCGGTGCGATATTGACGGATCCAAAGGAAACAGACAGCACAGGACAGACAACAGAAACGGAAACAAGAAAGCAGGAGGAAGACGTGGACGAAACGACTTTACAGGGAAAGATAGAGGTGCTCCAACAGCAACTGGCAGCGTTACAGCAGGAGTTCCAGGCTTATAAGAAGCAGAGCAAAGAGGCCAAGCAGGAGTTTCGCATACAGCTCGACAATGAGCAGGGAGAAAAGCGAAATCTCGAAAAGCAGGTACGGCGCCTTGAGGCAGAAAAAGAGGAGCTTAGGTCCGACTTCGAAAAGGAGCTCGCAGTGCGGGAAGAAAAGGTCCGCGAGGCGATGGACAAAGTAAAGGCTGCGGAAGATGAGAAACAGGAGCTGCAAAAGCGACTGGAATTACTGAAAAAGTACGAGGAAAAGCAGCTCCGGGAAAAGAGCAAGCTCCCGAAAATTTTAATCTTCTCACGCGTGGATATCAGCGAGGAGGCAGAGGATTTAAACTGTGATCTTCGCTCGGATCTGACGGGGTTAGAGAAACTGCCCTGGAAAGAATACGAAGAAATCTGGAATGTAAGCGGAACCATGAGCTACGCGGACAAGCTGAAACTCAAACCCTACACAAGCCTTAAGGTACTTAGCATCGGTAACTTGAAAAATGCAATCGAGGAGATGAAACGGAAATGAACAAGAATTATCGGGAATACATCGGACGTCTGGCGCGGTATGATCAGTCGGGGCGCAGCTCTATCTTCATTAACCGCATGAATATCATTCAGTATAATGTAAAGACATTGCTCCTGCCGGATGCCGCGACTTCGTTTGTCACGGGTTTCGGAAATCTGCTGCCGGATTTTTCGGATGACATCTACGCGGGAGATGATGCGCGCATCGACAATTTCGAGGCGTTCATGGAGAATCAGCTCTTTATCTTTAAGGTTCAGACCAAAAATGTCAACGGCATGGAAGTGCGCAGCATGACGGATGTGCATCTGGTGCCGGTGCCGAAGTCTTTCGACCAGAGTACGGAATTCTATGCGGTGCCGGTTTTCTGCAGCAAGAACGATGAAGAGGTGCGCGACTGGGAGTACAACAAGAGCTGGAACCTGTACCGGAATTACGATACCCGCGCGGAGTTTCTCGCGGATATCAAGGTCGGCGAGCAGCTCGGCAGTCTCTACGGCTATGACATTGAGAGCTCGGCGCCCGCGTTTGTGCTCTGGCGGGATGCGGACGGAAAGCTCTTTGCCGCCGGTAGCATCGAGAGCGCGGAGACGGATCCGGTCGGCGCCTGCGTGCTGCAGGGAAAGCATCTGTTCACGATTGATATGAGCGAGTACATCGAGAACTTTGTCTACGATGACAGCTATAATCCCTGCGTGAGCTATGTGCCGGCCGACATCTACCGCAAGATTGACAACCAGTTAAAGAGCGCCGTGCTGCAGGCCGAGAAGGACGAGGAAGAGGCGCGGCAGAAGGCTGCCGCGGAGCGCGCGGCGGCGGAGGCGGCGCTGCGGGCAGCGGAAGCCGCGGGCAGGAGAGAAGAGAGCGCGGCGGAGGAGACAGAGGATACGGCTGGTCAGTCCGCAGCGGGGCAGGAGCTGAAGGAACAGCTCGACGAAACGGAGCTCGAGAAGATCGCGACGACGGAAAAGAACGAGGCGCTGATTTTTGACATGATGGAGTACTACGCGCAGAAGAGCCGCTGCTACTATAAGCGGAGCGACTTTGTGAACTTCCACACGGCGGTGAAGTGCAGCGATCTCGTGATTCTCTCGGGTCTCAGCGGCACCGGAAAGTCCTCTCTCGTCAATGTCTACGCAAAGGCGCTCGGCCTCAATGCGAGCGCAGACCTCGAGGACAGCCAGATGCTCATGGTGCCGGTGCGTCCGTCCTGGAGCGATGACGCGGATCTTCTCGGCTATGTGGATCTCGCGCATATGGTTTACCACGCGGCGGATTCGGGCTTTGTGGACTTTCTGGTGCGCGCGCAGCGGGAGGAGAATAAGAATAAGCTCTTCCTGGTCTGCTTCGAGGAGATGAATCTCGCGCGGGTCGAGCACTACTTTAGCCAGTTCCTCTCGATTCTGGAGCGCCCGGCGGGGCAGCGGGAGTTACAGCTCTATGACAAGCAGTACATGGGCAAGCTCTATAACGCGGCAGACTATCCGTTCCAGATTGAAATCGGCAACAATGTGAAATTCATCGGTACCGTCAATATCGACGAGACGACGCATCACTTCTCGGACAAGGTGCTGGACCGCGCGAATGTGATTGAGCTCGAGGTCCTGAATTATGCGACCGAGTGGCAGGATAAGACCTTTGCGGCGGTCGGTAAGACACAGATCTGGAGCACCCAGGACTATGAGAAGCTGATTGTGAAGGAGCAGATTCCGGATGCACGGGAGGTGCGAAGCCTGCTCTGGGAGGTACACTGCGCACTGCAGAGCCTGAGCCCGAAGTACGGCGCGGGGCCGCGTGTCGTAAAGAATGTCTTAAAGTACCTGAGTAACCTGCCGAAGGAAGAGGCGCTGGATTTTGACCGCGCGCTCGATCTGCAGCTGGTACAGCGTGTGCTGACCAAACTCCGCGGTGTGGAGAGTGTGGTGGGACCGGCGCTGCAGGAGACCGGCGAGAGCAGTCTTATTGCGGTACTGGACAAGTATGAGACACTCTCGCAGTTTGCGAAGAGTCGGGCACTGCTCGCGCAGAAGAAGAAGGAAGTCGAGAGCTATGGTTACTGCAACTAAACTTCCCTTTTCGCTGTCGGTGATCCGCACGTTCGCGTACGAGCCGGGCGGACAGGCTGTGACAGCAGAGAAAGAGGCCACGAAATTTGTCCTCCTGCCTGGGGCAAACAGCCTGACAGGCGCTGCGACGGTCTTTATCCGGGAGAACGAGGGCGTGGAGCTCTTATTCGAGTCGGCGGATGCGGGGGCAAGGCTCTATCTCCCCTGTCTGGACGTCGCGGAAGATGCGGGCCGTGTGTTGCATGACGATGCGGGCGACTATATCGCGCCTTCGGCAGAGCGGTTCCGGCTCTGCGGCGCCGGCAAAGAGGGACTGCTGGTGGAGCGCATGGCATTTTTTGTCCTCGCGGAGGGCACGCGCTACTACGGCAGTTTTGAGGTGGCACCGCGGCAACTCGATCACAGCGAGTGGAAGATTATGCAGCAGGAGCTCGAGGCAGAGTTCGAGGGGCTCAGCAGAAGCTGGAAAAAGGGACAGGCGGGGCGCGGTATCGGCGGTGAGCAGGCGCTCCCGCTTCGCGCATTCCGGGATCTCGAGCGCCTCGAGACCGAAGAGAGCCAGCTCTTTGCCGCACTTCTTGAAATCAGAGAGCAACCGCGCTACGAGATTAAGACTGTCTACGAGAAGGAGCCCATAGAAGCGGGAGGTCGCTTGGATGAGAAGAGTTTGCGCGCCGATCTGGCGCGCGGCGGCGTGTCGCATGTGCAGCTGATTCCGAAAAAGCGCCTCGACTATGACATTCCCGAGAATCGGATGCTCCGCATTATGGCGGATGCCTTTGCCGCGAAGCTGACGGAATTTTCGCGGTATACCGAGGACCCGCAGCTCAGTGGCGGTCGCATGTATGCGTTCACGAAAACCGTGCGGCGCTACCGGCACATGCTGGAAGAGCTTCGAAGCAGCCATTGGTATCAGACGGTATCTATGACTGAGCTGTATACCGTGCCGCAGGGGATTTTGGCGGACAGCCGCTACTACATGGTTTACCGGTTGCATCTCGCGCTGAAACGGGATCATCTCGGCGTGACCATGCAGGAGCTGTACCGCCTGAGTTATCAAAAGAGCAGCCTTCTCTATGAGCTCTGGTGCTACTTTAAACTTCAGCATGTGTTGGAGGAATTCGCGACCGAGACCATCCGTGAGGAGAGTTACGCGGTCGGTGAGGGCGGCGGGCTTTCCCTGCGGGACGGCAGCCGGGTCGGCTTTGAAAACGACACGGCGCGCTTCACGCTGGTCTATAACCAGACGCTGGAGCAGCGGAACCGGGACACCGGGCGGGATCCGCTCTACTTTGCGGCGGATCACAACGGCAGCAGCCACAACCACCCGGATTTGCTGTTGCACATTTTCAGCAAGCGGACGGGCTGGTATGTCGGCAGCATCATCCTCGAGTGCAAGTACCGGAAGA
This sequence comes from Stomatobaculum sp., assembly GCF_057248925.1. Taxonomy (NCBI): domain Bacteria; kingdom Bacillati; phylum Bacillota; class Clostridia; order Lachnospirales; family Lachnospiraceae; genus Stomatobaculum; species Stomatobaculum sp. The sequence goes on along the minus strand of NZ_DBHIHF010000002.1, from coordinate 6,776 downwards.
TTTCGCAGATTTGGAGCGGAAAGCGCTCGAGTCTCGGTCAGCTGGAGACCTACTATAAAAATGCGTGCAGCGATGAGATTTACGGCGGCAGAGGAAAGGTGCTGAGAACCCATCCGGTGCGCCGCGTGATGGCTCTGACACCCGATACGGTCACTTTGCCGCTCACTTCGGACAGTTTCCCGCTTGAAACCTTTGCGCTGCGCCCCGGCAAAACAAACCGCACGCAGGCCGCGCTCTCCGAACACATCCGGCAGCAGATTGCGGAGGCGCTGGAGGCAGAGAAAATTTTCGCACCGGCGGCACAGTCGAAGTAGTATACTGAAAAAACAGTTGATTGATGCAGAGAGGAGATATCTGGTATGAAGAAAGCAATTGCAACCCAGGCAGCACCGGCGGCCATCGGCCCCTACTCGCAGGCGATTGAGGCAAACGGCACCCTGTTTATTTCGGGACAGATTCCGCTGGACCCGGCGACCGGCGAGTTCTCGGCGGATGATATCAAGGGACAGACCAGACAGGTGTTCCGGAATATCGGTGCGATTCTGAAAGAGGCGGGTCTCGGCTTTGAGCATGTCGTGCAGGCGACGGTTTATCTCGCGGACATCGCGGATTTTGCGGCGATGAATGAGGTTTATGCGGAGTTCTTTGCGGCGCCGTATCCGGCGCGCGCGGCATTCCAGGTCGCGGCGCTCCCGAAGAATGCAAAGGTGGAGATCGGCGTCACGGCGGTGCGCGCATAAGACGCGGCATTTGCGGCGCAGCGGAACTGTGGTTGCGATGCAGGTAAGCGACGGAAGGTAACAGAGACAGGCAGTGCGCGTTGATTTAAGAAAGGAGCAAACCTATGGCTTTTGACATCACCCCTTATATCGACAGGAAACCCTCTGAGGTCCGGCGGCTGATTCGGGAGGGGAAGATTGACTTCCCGACCGCCGGGATGTGCCGGGGCTACGCCCAGGCAAACCTGGTCATTCTGCCCGGAGAGTACGCGGCCGATTTTGAGCGCTACGCCGAGAAGAATCCGTTTGCCTGCCCTGTGCTGGAAATCGTCAAGGGAAGCCCCGAGACCCATGCGATGGGCGAGGACGGAAACATCTGCAGCGATGTGCCACGCTACTGGGTCTATGAGAACGGTGTCGTGACCAAGGAGCTCACCGATGTCTCTGCCTACTGGAAAGAGGGCTATGTGGGCTTCCTGATTGGTTGCTCGTTCTCGTTCGAGGAAGCGCTGATGACAGCGGGGGTTCCGGTTCGCCACATTGAGATGAAGCGGAATGTCCCCATGTTTAAGACCAATATTCAGACCGAGCCGGTTGGCCCCTTTGCGGGTCCCATGGTCTGCTCGATGCGCCCGATGACACCGGAGCAGGCGAAGAAGGCCTATGACATCACGGTGAAGATGCCGAATGTCCACGGCGCGCCGGTGCAGATCGGTGAGCCGGAGAAAATCGGCGTTCGAGATGTGATGAAGCCGGATTACGGCGACGCGGTGGAGATTCGCGAGGGTGAGATTCCCGTGTTCTGGCCCTGCGGTGTGACGCCCCAGGCGGCGGTGGAGCATGCAAAGCCGCCGATTGTCATCACCCATGTCCCCGGTCACATGTTCATCACGGATATTGTCAATGCCGAGCTGAACGATTATCTGGAGCAGCGAAAGAACAGGTAATTGTTTCAGGCAGGCCTCCGTACCGGCAAGTGTGATTTGCCTTACAGTTCGAATAGAGACAGCGCCCGCACCAACCGAAAGGATGGTGCGGGCGCTGTCTTGCACTCCTGTTATTCATCACTATTATAAGTTTTTGTTCATTAAAGCCCACTTTATATCTTAAGTGATTGACAATAAGCTTAAAAATTTCTTCATATAATATTGAAAATCATTACAAACCCGTCTAAAATATTAAGAAAAGCTTATAGCAGGTTAGTGTAACAAGGAGGATAGCATATGAGAAAACGAAGGAACTGGTCAAAGCGTCTGCTGGCCGGAGTGCTCAGTGCGGCAATGGTCGCCCTGAACATTTCGACGGCGACGCCCGCTTTCGCAGCCCCGTCTGCCGAGGAGTACCGGGAGGATGCCGAGCTCATCAACGACCTCGCGCTTCCGAAGGACGTACAGCGGCAGCTCTCGCTGAAGGGCAGCGCAAGCCCCTCTGATGCGGCGGCGAAGGAAAAGAAGGCAGAGGATCTGACTGCCGGTTCCGCGCGCTGGGGCACACCTTCCAATGCGGTGAAAGTGCTGCACACGCAGCTGGACGGCGTTGAGATTGAAGTCAGCGCCCCGGCCGGTGTGCTCCCGGAGGGCGCAACACTGAAAGCGCGGAAACTGACCGAAGAGGAAGAGAAGGAAGTGCTCGAAAAGATCAACGAGCACGCCGAAGCGGCGGGCAAGTCCGCGACGACCCAGTTCCTCTGCGACCTCACGGTGCTGAATGCGGCAGGTGAGCCGATTCAGCCGGACAATGCGAAGGGTACCCTCGCGGTTTCGTTCCGGAACATTGCGATAGTCTCGGCGGCGAGCGCAGAGACAGGTACCGACGCGGCGGAAATCGAGAAGAACGCGGTCTCCGTCCTCCATATCGACGAGACCAACGAGAAGGTCGACACGCTCCGCGAGGGTCTCAATGAGAACCTGCCGGTCTTACAGGCCGCGGCAGAGCACTTCTCGCCGTTCGCGGTCGTGAACTATACGCCGACCTCCGCGACACCGCTGCCGCTCTCGGTCGCATTTAAGCGTCTCGACTACGACGACGACAATCGTCTGGCCTACAAGTTAAAGGACGTGACGGTCACCGACACGCCCGGAAACGGCATTACCTCGATGAACTTCCAGGTCGATGTGGGCAGCATTGAGCTTCTCAGCACACCGACCGGTGTCCAGACCTTTACGGACATTCTGAGCGCGCACAAGTTCTATCAGATTATTTTCCCGACGGCTCTGTCCGCGGCGGACGCGCAGACCTTTATCGAGAACAATATCAAGTTCCATCTGCCGAGCGCAGGGGCTACGCAGCAGGTCAAGATTACGCTCGGAAACGGCGCAAATAACCTGCCGAGCGGTGCGACCATCACCAAGGCAATCATTCCGAATCCGGTCGCGGGCGATGGCGCAGAGCACTATTATATGTATGTGGAGCCTGTGGCAAACACGGAAATCAGCTGGGCAGAGAGCTATAACCTCGCGAAGTCCTATAAGCTGAACGGTATGCAGGGTTATCTTGCTACCATCACATCGCAGGCGGAAGATCGGACCCTTGACAATATTACAATGAAAGGCGCTTGGTCCGGCGGTGCGCGTATCGAAGGTGTCAATGATGCGTCGAGTGTACCGCACTGGTACGACAACAGTACAGCGGGCGTCACAGGTATTTTCTCCAACCTGCTGCAACACGGAAACACAGCGGGCGGAAGCTGGCATCAGTGGAGATGGCAGGACGGTCCGGAGACAAACACAGAGTATTATGAAGCCAACGGACGCGGTGCTATTAACGGTGCCTATACGAACTGGGGCCCCGGACAGCCGGACTCTGCGATGATGGGAGGCACAAACTATCGAGAGGGCTTTATGCAGGTTCACCATGGCACCGGCACCTGGAACGATTTGCCGAACCTGAATAACTGGCACCCGGCTATCTATGTCTTTGGTTTCTTTGTTGAGTTCAGCTCCTATAATCAGAATGCGACGACGACCGACCAGTCGATTCCGCTGGTCACAAGCGATGTCGCCTATGTGGAAGTGGGCGGTCAGCGTCATTACTTCAGCAACCTCGACGATGCGATTGCCTGGTCGAACCAGAACGGCAATCCGCCGATTACGCTGACCAACAATACGACAGTGACCACCAATATTCCGGCTGGCGTTGTGATCAACACGGGCGCGCACACGCTCGGCGTTCCGGCTGGCAGCAATGTCACAAACAACGGCACAATCAATGTGGGCACAGGCGGCTCGTTTGTGGCACAGGGGACAAACGGCGGCTTCACCAACGCGGGCAGCGGTGCGGTCAATGTGCCGCTCACGATTACCGTGAATCAGCGCATCGTGACGGCGACCGAGCCCCTCACCTGGAGTCCGTCCGATGTGACGGTGACGGGTCTCATTGGCAACGACCGCGTGACGGGCGTCACCGTGAACTTTGACAACAGCCAGCCGGTCGCGACCACGACGACGGACAATGCGACGCCGCTTGCGCCGACCACCCTTGATAACGGCACGGCGGGCAGCACGGCAATCGGTACCTATACGATTACCTATGTCCCGGGCCTGGTGACAAGAAACCCGCACCACTATACGGTCAAGTTTGTCGCGAACGCACCGGCAGGCCAGACCGCGACGGGCACCATGCCGGATCAGACGATTACCGGCAGCACGGGAACCGCAAACCTCACGAACCACTTTGCCGTGAACGGCTATACCTTTAACGGCTGGACCGGTTCGAACGGCCAAACGTATGCGGACGGTGCGACCCCGGCAAACCTCGTGACCACGAATAACGGCGTGATTACGATGACCGCAAACTGGACGGAAAACCAGTATGACATTCACTACCATGAGAACATTCCGGCGGGCTCCCGCACGGCAGCCACGGCAGTGAACCCGAACACGATCGCGCACTACAAGGTCACGGACCCGAATGTCACGCTGGCGCCGATGACCATGACCGGTTACACCTTTGACGGCTGGTATGACAACAGCAGCTTAAGCGGCAGCCCTGTGAGCCAGCTGGTCACCGGTGCGGCACCGGCAGGAAACCGCGACTACTATGCAAAGTGGACGCGGAAGAACTATACGCTTAGCTATGATCTGCACGACGGAACTCCGGCAGGTCACCCGGCTTCGAACCCGGATTCCGGCTTCACGACCTATACCGTGGAGACACCGAATCACACCTTCGGGACCCCGACCCGCCCGGGCTACACCTTCCTCGGCTGGTATACGGATGCAGGCTATACGACCCCGGCTCCGGCGACCCTCGACACGACGCAGGGCGATACGAACCCGACGCAGCTGCACGCAAAGTGGAGTGCGCCGCTGCCGTACACGATTACCTATGTGATGAATGACGCAGCTCCGGCAGGTCACCCTGCGACCAATGCCGCGGCAAATCCGGGCGGCTTCCAGGTCACGGATCCGGTCATCACGCTGCAGCAGCCGACCCGCCCGGGCTATGACTTCCAGGGCTGGTATGCGGATGCGGGCCTCACGACGCCGGTTACGACGATTAACCCGGCGAGCGCGACGAACCATACCGTTTACGCAAAGTGGAGCGCCGCAAAGACCTATACCGTGCAGTGGACGCTGAATGACGGCACACCGGCAGGTCACCCCGCTGCGAACCCGAATACGATTTCGAGCTACACGGTCGAGGACGCGGATGTCGCAATCGCGCCCGCAACCCGCACCGGTTACAACTTCCTCGGCTGGTTTACGGATGCCGCGCTCACAACCCCGGCACCGGCTACTCTCCACACGATGGACGCCGAGAATAAGCACTACTACGCAAAGTGGGACAGCACGCCGATTAGCTACCCGGTTAACTACGTGCTGAACGATACGCCGACAACCCCGGCGACCAATCCCGCGGTGAACCTCACTTCCTATACGGTTGAGACCCTGCCGTCGCCGATTACGGTTGCGCAGCCGCTCCGGAACGGCTACACCTTCCTCGGTTGGTACGATAACGCAGCGTTCACCGGTACGCCGGTCACGCAGTTCTCTGCGATGGATGCGGCGCCGAAGACCTTCTACGCGAAGTGGAGCAATGCAAACAGTTATCCGGTGAACTTCCACCTGAACGATGCGGCACCGGCAGGTCACCCGGCTGCGAACCCGAATACGGTTACGAGCTACACGGTTCTGGATTCCGATATCGCGATTGCCCCGGCAACCAGAACCGGCTACGACTTTGAGGGCTGGTACGATAACGCTGGGTTAACCGGCACGCCGGTCACGACCCTTCACACGGCGGATGCTGCAGCGAAGGATTATTACGCAAAGTGGAGCGCGCCGAAGACCTATACCGTGCAGTGGGATCTGAATGACGGAACACCGGCAGGCCATGCGGCTTCGAACCCGAATACCGTTTCGAGCTACACGGTTCTGGATCCGGACACAGCGATTGCCCCGGCGACCAGAACCGGCTATGACTTCCTCGGCTGGTACGATAACCCCGGTTTCACCGGTGCACCGGTCACGAACCTCCACACGATGGATGCCGAGAACAAGCACTACTACGCGAAGTGGAGTGCGGCAAAGAGCTATACGGTGCAGTGGGACATGAATGACAGCGTCCCGGCAGGCACAAGCGGCACGAACCCGAACACCGTGACGAGCTACACGGTCGAGGATCCGGACATCGCAATCGCAGCGCCTGTCAGATCCGGTTACACCTTCCAGGGCTGGTTTGATAACCCGACCTTCATGGGAAGCCCGGTCACGAACCTCCACACGATGGATGCTACCGACAAGCACTACTACGCGCGCTGGAGTAACCCGAACGACTATCAGATTTACTATCACGCGCATGACACGGCGGCACACCCGGCGACGAACCCGAACACGGTGACAAGCTACAATGTCCTTAGTTCCGACTTTACGCTCGCTCCGGCGACGAGAACCGGTTATACCTTCGAGGGCTGGTACGCGGATGCGGCGTACACGACTCCGGTGACCGGCCTTCACGTCCAGGATCTCGAGGACAAGAACTTCCACATGAAGTGGAGCCCGGCGATTGTCTATCCGATCACCTATGTGATGAATGACAAGCCGACGAGCCCGGCAA